>JBDLQX010000001.1:0-32652 GCA_039800345.1 Pseudomonadota bacterium
GTCCTCGAAGCCCGTCTGAAGGAGCGTGAAGACCAGTTGATTCGCCTGGCCGCAGAGGTGGAGAACATGCGTAAACGCCACGCGCAAGAACTCGCCAGCGCGAGCAAGTTTGCCATTGAAGGCTTCGCAGAGTCGCTACTGCCTGTGGGCGACAGCCTAGAAATGGCCTTGCAGCTGCCCAACCAGACCTTGGAAGGGCTTACCAACGGCGTCAACATTACGCGCAAGCAGCTTCAGCAGGCCTTTGAGAAGGGACGGCTATCGGTGGTCAACCCGGTGGGCGAGAAGTTCGATCCCAATCGCCACCAGGCGGTATCCATGGTCGATGGCAAGACGCAGGACCCCCCCGTGGCCTCGGGCCACGTAGTCACAGTCATGCAGAAGGGCTACCTCATTGGCGACCGCGTCTTGCGCCCCGCCCTGGTAGCTGTCGCCCAATAGTGTCCGAGGCCGCCCTTGAAATAGCGGCATCCAGCCCCACTTACCGAATCATCAACATTCACAGACGCACCCAAGGGCTAGTTTTCATAGACCAGCCTTACTGAACCAAAGGAACCCAGACCATGGCAAAAATTATTGGAATCGACCTCGGCACCACGAACTCCTGCGTGGCCATTATGGAAGCCGGCCAGCCCAAGGTTATCGAGAACAGCGAAGGGGCCCGAACCACTCCGTCCATCATCGCCTATATGGAGGACGGCGAGATACTGGTCGGGGCCCCCGCAAAACGTCAGGCGGTCACCAACCCCAAGAACACCCTCTACGCCGTCAAGCGACTGATCGGCCGCAAGTTCACTGACAAAGAGGTGCAGAAGGACATCGAACTCATGCCCTTCCAGATCGTGAAGGCCGAGAACGGTGACGCCTGGGTAGGCGTACGCGATAAGAAGCTCGCTCCGCCCCAGGTCAGCGCCGAGGTGCTGCGTAAGATGAAAAAAACCGCCGAGGACTACCTCGGCCACGAAGTAACCGAGGCGGTGATCACGGTCCCCGCCTACTTCAACGACGCCCAACGGCAGGCCACGAAAGACGCGGGCCGCATTGCGGGCCTCGAAGTCAAGCGCATCATCAATGAGCCCACCGCCGCAGCCCTGGCCTTTGGGCTGGATAAGTCGGGTGGGAAAGACCGCAAGATTGCCGTCTACGACTTAGGGGGCGGTACGTTTGATGTGTCCATTATCGAGATCGCCGATGTCGATGGCGAGAAGCAGTTTGAGGTGCTCTCCACCAACGGCGATACCTTCTTAGGCGGCGAAGACTTCGATCAGCGGATCATCGACCACATCATCGATGAGTTCAAAAAACAAAACGGCGTCGACCTCGCCAGAGATCCGATTGCGTTACAGCGCATCAAATCTGCTGCGGAGCGGGCGAAAATCGAACTCTCCTCGAGCCAACAGACAGAACTCAACGAGCCCTACATCGCCATGGCCAATGGCGCTCCGGTGCACCTCACCTTCAAGATCACCCGGGCCAAGCTCGAGTCGTTGGTCGAAGATCTGGTGAGCCGGACGATCGAGCCCTGTAAGACAGCACTCAAAGACGCGGGCGTCTCGGCCTCACAGATTGATGATGTCATTCTCGTAGGCGGCATGAGCCGCATGCCCAAGGTACAGGAGGCGGTGAAGGCCTTCTTCGGCAAAGAGCCGCGCAAAGATGTGAACCCCGACGAGGCGGTAGCGGTGGGTGCCGCAGTGCAGGGCTCGGTACTCGCCGGAGATCGCAAAGACGTGCTTCTGCTCGATGTCACGCCGCTGTCGCTCGGTATTGAAACCCTCGGTGGGGTCATGACCAAGATGATCCAGAAAAACACCACGATTCCCACCAAGTTTTCGCAGACCTTTTCTACTGCCGATGACAATCAGCCGGCCGTGACCATTAAGGTCTATCAGGGCGAAAGAGAAGTGGCCAATGTCAATAAGAGCCTTGGGGAATTTAACCTTGAAGGCATTCCTCCGTCGCCGCGTGGCACGCCACAGATTGAGGTTACCTTCGATATCGACGCCAACGGCATTCTCCATGTCTCGGCCAAAGACAAGGCCACTGGCAAAGAGAACAAGATCACCATCAAGGCCAACTCCGGGCTCTCAGAAGACGAGATCAATAAGATGGTGGCCGACGCCGAGGCCAATGCGTCAGAGGACAAGAAGCGTGTCGAACTCGTGCAGGCCCGCAACACCGCCGAGGCCATGGTCCATTCGGTGAAGAAATCGCTCGAGGAGCATGGCGACAAGATTGATGCCGATGAGAAGGCAAAGATTGAGGAGGCCGTCAAAGAACTCGAGGCCGTCAGCCAGGGCGAAGACAAGGATGCCATTGAATCGAAGACCGACAACCTCATGAAGGCCTCGCAGAAGCTAGGCGAGAAGGTCTATGCGCAGGCCTCCGCCCCAGGGGCGGCGGGTGCAAGTGCGAGCTCAGCGGGTGACGACAAGTCCAACGCCGAAGACGTGGTCGATGCCGAATTCAAAGAGGTCAAGCGCGACTAGAGGCTGGCACCGGTACCATCACTACCGCATGTTGTTAGACCACGCCGGGCTCGACCCGGCGTCTTCCATTAAAAAACCATGGCCAAACGAGACTATTACGAAGTACTAGGGGTGGCAAAAAACGCAAGCGATGAAGACCTGAAGAAGGCCTACCGCAAGCTTGCGATGAAGTTTCACCCCGATCGCAATCCTGACGACAAGACCGCCGAGGCCAAATTCAAGGAGGCCAAAGAGGCCTACGAGATGCTCAGCGACGCTGAGAAGCGGGCAGCATACGACCGGTTTGGCCATGCCGGGGTAGACCCCAATGTGGGCGGTGGCGCGGGGGGGCAGGACTTCTCTGGCTTTGCAGATGCCTTTGGCGACATCTTCGGCGATATCTTCGGAGGCGCGCGCGGCGGACGGGGCGGTGGCGCTGGCGGTGGTGGTGGTCAGCGCTCCAATGTCTATCGCGGCAGCGACCTACGCTATGCGATGGAAATCACCCTTGAGCAGGCAGCCCAAGGGTTCACCACCGAGATTCGTGTGCCAAGCTGGGAATCCTGCGGCACCTGTAACGGCACGGGAGCCAAACCGGGTACCAAGGCCGAGACCTGCAAGACCTGCGGCGGCCAGGGCCAGGTCCGCATGCAGCAGGGCTTCTTCTCGATCCAGCAGACCTGTCCAAGTTGTCATGGCTCGGGTAAAACGATTCCCAACCCCTGCGGCACCTGTGATGGCGTGGGCCGGGTGCGCAAGCAGAAAACACTCGAGGTCAAGATTCCTGCAGGCATCGACGACGGCATGCGGATTCGGTCTGCAGGCAATGGTGAGCCGGGACTCAATGGTGGCCCCCCCGGAGATCTCTATGTAGAAATCTCCGTGAAGGTCCACCGCGTCTTTCAGCGCGACGGCGATGATCTCCACTGTGAGATCCCAGTCAGCTTCGCCCGGGCAGCCCTGGGTGGATCGATTGATGTGCCCACACTCAATGGCCGGGCCAGTTTTGATCTGCCCGAGGGCACCCAGACGGGCAAGACCTTTCGGCTACGGGGTAAGGGCATCAAAAACGTGCGATCCAATGTGCCGGGCGATCTCTACTGCCATGTCGTACTCGAGACCCCGGTGAAGCTCTCGGACAAACAAAAGCAGTTGTTGCAGGCGTTTGAAGACTCGCTCGAAGAAGGCGGGGATCGGCACAACCCGCAGAGCAAGAGCTGGATGGAAAAGGTACGCGACTTCTTTAACTAGTCTGCACTTAGTCGGCCGCACCCAGAGCCAAGGCCCGATCGCGTGCCTGTTGACGCTGGGCCTGGGCCGCGGCGGACTCTTCCCCTACCGGCCAGCCCGCGGTCTCCTGCACCACCAGCGACGCAAGCATGGCAATCGCAGAAGGCTGCTCGTTTAAGCAGGGAATATAGCGGTACGACTCGCCGCCCGCGGCCATAAAATCTTCCCGACCTTCCATCGCAATTTCTTCAAGCGTCTCCAGGCAGTCGGAGATAAATCCAGGGCAGGCGATATCGAGCCGCTTCACACCCTGCGCAGGAAGCGACTCGAGGCTTTCTGCAGTGTAGGGTTTGAGCCATTCCGCCCGGCCAAACCGCGACTGAAATGAGAGTTTCCATTCATGGGGGGCAAGGCCCAACGCCTCGGCGATCAGACGCCCGGTTTTATGGCACTCACAGTGATAAGGGTCTCCCTTGAGCAGACTGCGCTTGGGTACGCCATGAAAGCTAAACAAGAGCAGGTCACCCCGGCCGTGCTGCTGCCAGTAGCTGCGAATCTGGTCTGCCCAGGCCTCAATGTAAGCGGGGTGGTCGCAGAAGCTACGCACAAGCCGCAGGGCCGGCGGGTTGCGCAGCTGGGCGAGACTCTCGTAGACCTTGTCAAACACGGTGGCCGTGGTACTCGCGGAAAACTGGGGGTACAGCGGCAGCACCACCATGCGCGTGACGCCACGCGCCTTGAGCGCGTCGATGCCTGCCTGGATACTCGGCTGGCCATAGCGCATCGAAAGCTCCACCTCGATATCCAGAGATTTTTCCCGCAGCGCCGTCTGTAGACGATCTCTCTGGGCCTCGGAATAGACCCGAAGCGGCGAGCCTTGCGCCATCCAGACCGAGGCGTACTTCGCCGCCGATTTGGCCGGACGTACCGTAAGAATAATGAGATTGAGAATGGGCCACCAGATGAGTCTGGGGATCTCAACCACCCGGGGATCGGACAAGAACTCTTTGAGGTAGCGCCGTAGGGCCGGTGCGGTGGGGGCATCGGGCGTACCCAAATTCACCAGCAGAACGCCCACCCGCGCACGACTTCCATGTCGATAAGGGGGCTCTTCAAGAATGGCGCTGGCAGAAAGAGGAAGGGTCATCGGAAGACTGTCGAGCTAGTGCGCGCCGCCGGCTTGCTCGGAGGCGAGGTGGGTCAGGGCCGTGGACACCAGCCGGGCGGTGATATCCACAATCGGAATCACCCGATCATAAGCCATCCGTGTCGGGCCAATAACGCCCAGTGTGCCCACCACACGGCCATTGACCTGATACGGTGCGGTGATCACGGAGAGCTCCTGCACCGGCACAAGATCAGAATCGCCGCCAATAAAAATCTTCACCCCTTGGGCCTGCACAGAATGATCCAACAGCCGGGCGAGAATCGACTTCTGTTCAAAGAGATCGAAGAGTTGGCGCAGCCGGGTCATGTCTTCGGAGAGGTCGGCCACATCCAGTAGCCGGCGCTCGCCAGAAATGACAATCGACCCATCCGGGTCGCTTAAGGCCGCCCCGCCCTCTTCGACCGCCTTGAGCATAAGCCGCGACACGTCCTGCCGCAGATCCGCCACCTCCTGCGTAAGTCGGGCACGCACGGCATCCAGACTCATTCCTGCATACTGGGCCGTGAGGTAGTTGCCCGCCTGCACTAGGGTCTCGGGCGCGAAGTCGTGGTCGGGATGAATGACCTTGTTAATGACATCCCCCTCGGGGGTGACAAGAATCAGAAGAAGCCGGCGCTCGCCCAGGCGCAGAAACTCCGCGTGCCGAAAGACACCCCCACGCCGCGGCGCGCAGACCACACCCGCAAAGTGCGAGAGACTGGAAAGCAAAGAGGCCGCATGGGCCACCACCTGACTCGGCGCATCGGCCTGAATCTGGCCTCCGAGGCTTGCCTCAATATCGGCCGCCATCGGCCGCACCGTAAGCAGAGAGTCGACAAAGAGCCGGTACCCCTTCGGTGTGGGGACCCGGCCTGCGGACGTGTGGGGGCTCACCACCAGCCCCATCTCCTCAAGGTCAGACATCACATTACGAATCGTGGCCGGCGAGAGGTCGAGGCCAGAAAACTTCGACAGGGCCCGCGAGCCTACGGGCTGTCCCTCAGAGATATAGCGTTCAATCAGGGTCTTGAGGAGTTGGCGTGATCGTTCATCCATAGCCTGCATTGTAGAGTTCTCGCGACACGGCTGTGGTCTAATGCCAGCCATGTCGCTGGCTTTTCATAAGATCGCGGTCTTTGGGCGCCCCCAGACGCCGGGCCTTGCCAGCCCTTTGTCACAGATTATTGACTGCCTTACACGTCATGCCCCTGAGGCGGAAGTCTTCATCGAAGCCGCAACGGCCGAGAGTTGCGGACACACGCAAGCCCATGGCCAGCGGGCCACCGTCTTGCCTTTTGATGCCCTCAGCCAGACCATCGACCTTGCCATCGTTCTCGGCGGGGACGGCACCCTGATTGGCGTTGCACGTCGGCTCGCCCCCCGGGAAATCTCCGTGATCGGCATCAACCAAGGACGGCTTGGGTTCATGACCGACCTTGAAATCTCGCAGATCGAGAGAGATCTCCCGCCCATGCTGCAGGGCCAGGGACACCTCGAACTCCGCGGCATGCTCCAGGTGGCTGTCACCCGACGCACCAGCCCGCAGTCCCCCTGGGCCTCCATCTTCCAGGCGCCCGCACTCAACGACGCCGTGATCAGCCGAGGCGCCGTGAGCCGCATGGTAGAGGTCGATGTCTTTGTCGATGGCAACTACCTGCAGAGCCTGCGGGCCGATGGCCTCATTCTCGCCACCCCCACGGGTTCGACCGCCTACGCCCTCTCGGCCAATGGGTCCATCCTGCACCCCCGGCTGCAGGGCGCCATTCTCGTGCCCGTGGCGCCCCAGGCCCTCTCTAGTCGACCGATTGTGTTGCCCTGGGAGTCAGAGGTTACGGTGGTGGTCAACGATGGTGCAGGTACCGAACTCCACTGTGATATGCAGGCGCTCACGTCCCTACAAGACGGCGACAAGATCCGGATTCAGGCGGCGCCCTACCCCGTGCGGCTTCTTCACCCGAAGGGGTATGACTATTACGCCATGCTCCGCCATAAACTGCATTGGAGCGCCAACCCGGTGCTTGCGGGTCGTCCCGATCCCGCCCCTCCCACCGAACATGCCTGACGTTATCGCCCACTATGCTGCGCACGCTTACGCTTCGCGACTTTGTCATTGTCTCGGCCCTTGAGGTCGATCTATTCGAAGGCCTCACGGTACTCACCGGCGAGACCGGGGCAGGAAAGTCCATCCTGCTTGATGCCCTGGGTCTTCTGCTCGGAGACCGTGCAGACCCCGCCCAGATTCGTCCCGGCGCCGCGCGGGCCGATCTCACCGCTGAATTCCTCCCTCCCCCACGGCTGCAGCCCATCCTCTCGGCCTGGCTGCAGGCTGCTGGCCTAGACACCGTCGACGACAGCCTTCTCCTACGCCGAACCCTCGAGGCTGCAGGGCGATCGCGCGCCTGGATCAACGGCCAGCCCGTCACACTCATCCAACTGCGTGAACTCGGCGAGATGCTGGTGGATATTCATGGCCAACATGCCCACCAGGCGCTCCAGAAGGCATCGGCCCAGCGCACCCTTTTTGATCGCCATGCGGGGCACACCGAACTTGTGGCACGTGTGGGGCAGGCCTACACACAGTGGCAAGAACGACAGACCCAGTTAGAGGAGGCAAAGACCAAGGCGAGCCTCATCGAAGAACGTGCTGAGCAACTGCGTTGGAAGGTAGAGACCCTCAAGGGGCTCGCGCTCGGCCCCCAGGACTGGGAAGAACTCAGCGCAGAGCAGCGGCGGCTCTCCCATGGTGCCGAGCTGATTCAGGCGAGCCAAACGGCGCTCGAAGAAATCGAGGAGGCCGAAGACCAGAGTCTCGTGGCCCGCACGAGCCGCCTTGCCGATCGATTCCGTAGTCTCTCCGCCAAGGACAACCGCCTTTCAGAGATCGCCGATCTGCTCGACAGCGCCGCCATCGGGCTGCAGGAGGCAGGCTCTGCCCTGGGCCGCTACCTTGCCCGCGCGGATCTCGATCCCGCGCGCCTGGAGGAGGTAGAAGGTCGTGTCAGTCAGATCTTTGAAGCCGCCCGAAAGCTGCGCGCCCGACCCGAAGACCTCTATGCCCTGCAGGCAGAGGTCGAGGCGGGCCTACAAGAGGCCGAAGGCGCCTTGGATATCGCGTCTCTGGAGGCCCAGGTGGCCAAGGCCCAGGCGCATTACATGGCCCAGGCCAAGGCACTTACCGATGCCCGGTCCAAGGCGGCGCCTGCCTTTGGCGCACAGGTGAGTCAGTGGCTCAAAGAACTCGCCATGGGCGGCATGCAGTTTCGTGTCAGCCTTCAGCCGCGTGATACCCCGGCCGCGCATGGTCTAGAAGACCTCGTCTTTGAGGTGCAACATCAGGCCCAGGGGCCCGCATTTCCCCTTGCCAAGGTGGCTTCCGGCGGGGAACTCTCACGGGTAAGTCTGGCCATCGCGGCCGTCGCCGCCCAGGCAACCGACACACCCACCCTCATTTTCGATGAGGTCGATGTGGGGATTGGCGGCAACACCGGCCATGTAGTGGGACGTCTTCTGCGAGAACTCGGCGGCACCCGTCAGGTGCTCGCGGTCACCCACCTGCCTCAGGTGGCGGCCCGCGGCCATCACCATCTGCAAGTTAGCAAGTCGGTCAATACAAAGGGCCAGATGGAGAGTCACCTTCAGGCGCTCGTCGGCGAGGATCGCACCGACGAAATCGCCCGCATGCTCGGCGACGAAGGTCTTAAGACGGGATCACGGGCACTGGCCCGCGAATTACTCTCGCTCTAACGACGCGCTAGCCTCGGAGCCCCAAGACATCCTGCATGTCGAAGAGGCCCGAGGTCTGGCCCATCAGAAAACGCGCAGCGCGCAGGGCGCCTTCGACATAGGTGGTGCGCGACGAGGCGCGATGGGTGATCTCGATGCGCTCGCCCGTTCCTGCAAAAAGTACAGTGTGGTCGCCGACAATATCGCCGCCGCGAATCACCGAAAATCCAATCTCACGATCTGTGCGCGGACCAGTGTGGCCCTGACGCGCAAAGACCGCATCACGGGCAAAGTCTCGGCCTGCCGCGCGGGCAACCACCTCTCCCATCTTTAAGGCAGTGCCCGACGGCGCATCCACCTTCAGGCGATGGTGGGCCTCAATCACCTCAATATCGAATCCTTCAGACAAGTATTGAGCAGCATGCTCCAAAATCTTGAGCGTGACATTGACTCCAATACTCATATTGGGCGCAAAGACCACCGGCCGCAAAGCCGCCAGGGCGCGAATCTGCGCAAGGCCCGCGGCATCAAAGCCCGTAGTACCGAGCACCAGTCGTGTGCCATGGGTCTGACAGGCTGAGAGGTACTGCAGACTGGCCTCTGGGCGGGTGAAATCGATGAGCACCTCAGCCCCGGCAAGCACCGACAGATCATCGGTGACCACGACGCCCGTCGTCTGTCCCAGTGACTGGCCGGCATCTTTCCCCAAAAGCGGGCTGTCGGCGCGGTCGAGTGCGGCAACCAAGGCGGCCTCAGGCTGGGTTAGGACGCCTGCAATAAGACCCTGGCCCATGCGGCCGGAGGCCCCCGCCACGGCAATTCGAATAGCCATCGTCTCTGCGTCCTTGGTCTGTAATTCGGTAAAAGGGGGTAAGGAATTAACGGGCCGGACGCAGGGGCAGAAGGACATCGGCCGATGCCTTTGGTAGCGGGTCCCCGCCCCATTCGATGAGGCGATCGCCCTCAAACCGCACAAAGAAGCGCCGACGCTCACGCTGTCCATCGCCGCGACGGATATCAAAAACATATTCCCACCGGTTGTCACGGAAGGGATCCACTAAGAGCGGCGTGCCAAGAATCGTACGCACCTGCTCTCGTGCCATGCCCTGAGACAGCCGCTCGACCATGTCTTGGGAAATAAAGTTGCCCTGGCCAATATCGGGCCGATAGGGGGTAAGCCAGTTCGGCGGGTCTTCCCGAAACTGATCAACAGCCGCACATCCCGACAACAGTGCGACCACTGCAACTGCGGTTGCCGCGCGGCGCGACTGCCGCGTGCGAAGAAAAAACAGGGAAGAAGGAATTCTCATAAGGCCGATTGCACCACGAAACTGAAGGAAAGGTCTAAAGCGGTAAGCCAAACTCGTTATCATAAGCTGCATGACGCCCGCCGATCAGCTTGCCGCCGACCTCAAAAATACCGGCTTAAAAGTCACCGTACCCCGACTCAAGGTGCTGGCAATCTTTGAGCAGTCAAAGACCCGGCACCTGAGCGCCGAAGACGTCTATCGGGTGATGTTGGCGGAGAATGTCGATATTGGTCTGGCTACCGTCTACCGCGTGCTTACCCAGTTTGAGCAGGCCGGTATCTTGCTTCGCTCGAACTTTGAATCGGGCAAGGCCGTTTTTGAGTTGAACGAGGGCAACCACCACGACCACCTCGTCTGCCTCGACTGCGGCCGCGTAGAAGAGTTCTTTGACTCGAAGATCGAAGACCGGCAGCACAAGATCGCAGAAGAAAAGGGCTTCCAACTCCAAGACCATTCTCTGGCCCTCTACGGGCACTGCCAGAGAAAAGCCTGTCCGCATAAGCGCGCAAAATGACCGCCTCAATAGACGCCGTTATTGGGTCGGTTGCGTTGGTTCTGATCGTGATGTCGGTCTGGTCCTGGACCGTGATCTTTAACAAGTTTGCGCGGGCCCGCAGGCTTCAGCGAACGAGCCGAATCTTAATCGACACCTACTGGAGTGCCCCCTCGGCCCAAGAGGCACGCACGCGCCTGGCAGCCTCCGATCGCATGGGATATCTCCAGGCGATTGCCGAGGCCGCCGACAGCCCATTGGCTGCCCCAGGAAGCCTTGCTGCATCGGTGCCAACAGACGACCAGATCACGCGCAACTTAAGAATCGCGCTGCTGGATGCCAAGACAGACCTGGAGACAGGCCTCACTGCACTAGCCACCATCGGAAACACCGCGCCCTTCGTGGGCCTCTTTGGCACCGTCTGGTCCATTTTCAATGCGCTCGTGGGCATTGAGGGAGAAGGCCCTGTCATGATTAATCAGGTTGCCGGGCCCGTGGGCGAAGCCCTCATCATGACCGCTGCCGGCCTCTTTGTGGCCATTCCTGCCGTCATCGCCTACAACGCCTTAGTACGCAGCAATCGGGTGGTACTGGCAGAACTCGACGGCTTTGCCCGTGATCTGCAGGCCATGCCGCGCTAAAGATAGGCGGGTGATCCCATGACGATTGGCCAGTTTTCTTCGCAAGACCCGGCCGAGCCCATCTCGGAGATCAACACCACGCCCTTTGTCGATGTGATGCTGGTGCTACTCATCATCTTTATTGTCACCGCACCGCTGATGACGCAGGGGCTGTCTCTCAGACTGCCCGAGGCGGATGCGCCAACCCTACCCTCGGACGCACCCACGATTCGCATTGACCTCAATGCCGAAGGCGAGATCTTGATCGATGGCGTGGTCTTGCAGAAGGGCCAAGAGGCGCTTCGCACCACACTCGCAGACAAGGCCCGGATCTCTCCCACGGCCCAGGTGCAGATTCGTGCTGATGGGGCCACCCCCTACGCGCGGATTGCCGAGGTGATTTCACTGGCCCAGGCTGAGGGGCTCACGCAGATCGCTCTGGTGACCGCAACGCCTGAGACACCCTCTACACCCTCTGCATCACCGGCCGCGCCGACGGCACCAACCGCATCTTCTAAGACGCCGACCCCGGGCGACGCGCAGCGCGATCTAACGCCGCAATCACGTCCGCCTCGGTAAGCCACTCACTCAGAATTTCTGGGGCCGAGAGCCCTGGCCCGTAGACAAGATAGAGCGGTACCCCATTGCGACCGTGCCGATTTAGTTCTTGCGTAATCCGCGGATCTTGCCGCGTCCAGTCGGCCACCACCAGACGATGGCCGGGCTGCGACAGGCGATCGGCCACAGCACCGCGCTGAATGACACGGGCCTTATTGGCCTGACAGCTGATGCACCAGGCCGCCGTGAAATCGACAAACACCACCTGACCCTCTGCCGCGAGACGCTCGGGGAGTCCCGGCGCCCAGGCCAGTCCCTCTGGCGTCGAAGACGTGGCCTCCGAGGCGTTTGACAACGCGCCCCCCGCAGAGGGGCCTGCGGTGGCGCCCCCCACCGCCTGCGTACCCGATGCAGAAGGCCCCCCCGATACCCGCGTGGCCTGCCAGAGGAGTGCCACCGAGGCGGCCGTTGTGAGAATCATCACCAGCACCTTGCCCCACTGCAGTGCCTGCGCAGACTGCAGCCGCCGAATCTGCCAACGCCCATAGACCCAGAAGAGCAGCGCAGCGCTCACCCAAGAAAGCATCAAGGCCAGAATGGCGCCCGGGCCATTCTGCTCGGCCAGTACCCAGCCGAGCCAGGCGGCCGTCGCAAGCATAGGAAAGCCAAGCACCTGACGAAAGGTCTCCATCCAGGCACCCGGCCGGGGAAGAACAGCCAGTGCCCGCGGCCAGACCGCCAGTAAGAGATAAGGCAATGCCAGGCCGAGGCCCAGGCTCGCAAAGACCGCCAATGCTGCCGGTACCGAGGCCGTGGCCGTGTAGCCCAGCGCACTGCCCATAAAGGGGGCCGTGCACGGCGAAGCCACCACGACCGCAAGTACACCCGAACCAAACGCGCTCCCGCCCGAAGACTTGGCTGTGTGGCCCGCCACACCAGCGGTACCAGGAGTACCCACGCCCGAGGCGCTCAGAGTCTGCTCTAGGCTGCCCCCCACCCGGGCGAGCCCCAGACCAATCTCAAAGACGCCAAAGAGATTAAGCGCGATGACAACGAAGAGCAGAGCAAGAAGACTCACGACCCAGGGGTTCTGTAGCTGAAAGCCCCAGCCCACAGCCTCACCGGCGGCACGCAGGCCCAGAAAAATTCCCGCGAGGGTGAGCATAGAAACCACCACCCCCAGCGTAAAAACCAGTCCATGTCGCCAGGCCTCCGAAGGCGAATGTGCCTGCTGGCTGAAGGCCAGCACCTTGAGCCCCAAAACCGGAAATACGCAGGGCATGAGGTTGAGTAAGAGGCCGCCCACTAAGGCGAGGCCCACCGCAAGAAGAAAACCCGCAAACCCTCCGCTGTCGGTGGCGCCATGGCCCGATGCCGCATAGGCCTGCGTAGCCGTCTGCCCAGGGCTTACCAAGGCGCCGCGCTCGGAGAGCACCGTTACGGAGGAAAGTGGCGCCAGAGACCAGACCACCGCCGGGGCGTCGGGATACTGCGCAGGCCGGAATACCCCCCGCAGTTCGGTCGGGGCCGCAAGCAGTGCACGCACCGATCGGTTCGAACTCGCAGAGAGCGGAATCTCCAGGCGCCAGCCCTTCTCGGTGCGATAGAGCGCCTGCGCGGCCGCCGGCACCACCAGCCCCTCGGCCTCGACGAAGAAGTAGCCGTCGCGGACTGCCTCCGGGGGGTCGGTGCCTTCCAGAATGAGGCGCTGGCCCTCGGGGTCAAGGGCGTACCGGGGCGAGACGCGTGCCACCACCGGCTGCCTGCGATCAGCCTGGGCAAACCGCTCGGCCTGACCAGAAGCCGGTAGGCTTGCCCCTGGAGCCGCCACCGGCAGTAGCAGCGAGAGCTCAGCCCCACCAGGAATGCAGACATCTTTACAGACGAGCCAAGAGGCCGAGGCCAGTAGCTGTACCGACGCACCTGCCGGGAGATCTTTGGGCAGGGTCACCGTCTGCACCAGAAAAAGTCTGTCCTCGTAGCCATAACTGGCGAGCGGCCCCACGGGCATGCGTGAGGGCGTTGGCCACTGAATCTCTGAAGCGGTTAAGGCCAGTGGTGCCGTCTGACCTGCCAAGGGGCTCCCATCTTCATTCACGAGGCGCCAGACGATCTCTGTGGGAAGTCCAGAGTCTCCGGGGTTGCGCCAGTAGGTATGCCAGCCTGGCGCGTGTTCGAGAAATAGCCCCAGCCGAATCGCTGTGCCGGGCGCTCCGGCAGCCTGCTCTGCAAAGGCAGTCACCGTCACTTCCCCGGCGACAAGCGGGCCGGGTCCGGCAAGCGCAGGGGCCCCAGCCGAAGCCGCGGCCGAAAGCCTGCTTAAGGTGCCGCCTGGAGTCTGGGCCTGTGCAGACGGCGCCGCCACGCCCCCAACGAAGGCCACGCCGACGGTAACTGCCAGAAGGCCCACAGACATAACGCCACGCGGCGTCCGCCACACACGGGAAAAGAGGGCATGGCAGCGCGCGCGCGTTTTTAACAGGTTCATCTCTTGATTATGTCTGGACTTGATACCATGCGCGGTATGGTTAATGAACTCGACACCCTCCGGGACCGGATTTCTGCCATGGCGTCCGCCCTAGAGAAGACCCGACATGAGAACCGCAGTCTGCGTGTGGCCCTGCGCACCAGCCAGGCACAGACAAAAGACCTGCAGTCCCGTATCGATCAGGCCTCTCAGCGTCTTGAAAATATTCTTCACCCCAGAACCGAGGCCTAGCCCATCATGCCCCCGACCCGCCAGGCCAAGGCCGAGGAAGTTGAAGTAGAAATCATGGACCGCAGCTATCGCCTGGCCTGCCCGCCAGATGAGAAGCCGCTGCTCATGGAGTGTGTCGGTATGGTCGACACACGTATGCGTCAGATCAAGCAAAACAGCCGACTGCAGGGCAGCGACCGCATCGCCGTCATGACGGCGCTCACGCTGGCCCGAGAACTGCTCACGGCCCCGAAGACACAGGCATCGCTCGCGATGAACGACGAGGCCCTCCGCACGGCCCTTGCCGAACTCATACAGCAGGCCGACCAGGCCCTCGCTCCACAAGAAAAACTATTCGAATAGGCCGTCGCTGCCACTCGGTACGCGGCCACATCGCCCAATACTCCGAGACTGCCCCGCCTCCTTTGTAAGGAGTCCTGCTTCATGTTTGACCCATGGATCGTTCTTGAACTCGCTGCGCTCGGTGCGGGCACTGGTTTTCTGGCGGGCCTCTTAGGTATTGGCGGGGGAATGACCATGGTGCCCTTTCTCACCATGATCTTTACCGCGCGGCAGTTCCCCGACGATGCCATTGTGAAGATGGCCATCGCCACCTCGCTGACCACCATTCTCTTTACCTCGGTAAGCAGCGTCTGGGCCCACTACAAGCGGGGCGCAGTGCGTACCGATCTGCTCAAATACATGGGGCTAGGCGGCTTTCTGGGAACCTTCATTGGCGCCAATTTTGCCGGTGCGCTGAAAGGTTCGGTGCTGGCGGCTATCTTCGCCGTATTCGTTGGCTACTCCGCCTGGCAGATGATTAAGGGCAAGAAGCCCAAGGCCGGCCGGAGCGTTCCGGGCACTCTGGGGCAGACCTTAGTGGGCGGCGCAATTGGCTTTCTCAGCAGCCTGCTGGGCGCAGGCGGAGGCTTCGTTACGGTGCCCTTCCTCACCTGGTGCAACGTGCAGATGCACCAGGCCGTGGCCACCTCCGCAGGCATGGGCTTTCCCATTGCCGCCGGGGGCCTGATTGGCTACGCCATATCCGGCTCGGCCCTCGAAGGTCTCCCCGAGGGGTCGCTCGGCTACATCTACCTTCCCGCGTTGCTGATTCTCGCGGTGGGTTCCGTAGCCACTGCCCCTCTCGGTGCGAAGGTGGCACATGCCATGGATGTTGCGAGCCTTAAGAAGATCTTTGCGTATCTTCTGTTAGGCCTTGCCGGCTACATGCTCACGCGGGCCTTCTAGCCTGCCGCAAAGGTTTTGGCGTACTGGTCTCGCAGAAGATTCTTCTGCACCTTGCCCATCACATTACGGGGCAGCTGCTCTACGATAAAGAGGCGTTTGGGCACCTTGAAGTTGGCGATCTGTTCCTTCACCTGCGCAAGTAGAGTGGCCTCCGAAAGCATCACCCCCTTGCGCGGTACCGCCACGGCAGCCACCGCCTCCCCAAAATCGGGGTGGGGCAGGCCAATCACCGCTGACTCTTCGACCCCAGCGAGGTCATCGAGCAGCATTTCAATTTCCTTGGGATAGACGTTGTAGCCCCCCGTAATAATGAGATCTTTGCTGCGGCCGACCAGCACGACATAGCCGTCTTCGTCGTAGCGCCCCATATCTCCGGTCTTAAACCAGCCGTCTTCGGTAAATTCTTCTCGGGTCTTCTCTGGCATGTTCCAGTAGCCCACAAAGACATTGGGGCCGCGCACCTGCACACCGCCAATGCCAGAGACCAGGCCGGACTGCGGCGTAATGGCTTGGCCGGTCTCATCGATCAGCCGCAGACCAACCCCAGGTAGCGGTCTACCCACTGTGCCCGCCTTCCTCTTACCCTCGTAGGGGTTAGAGGTGAGCATCACGGTTTCAGACATGCCATAGCGCTCGAGAATGGCATGGCCCGTGCGATCGGTAAACGCCGTGTGGGTCTCGGCCAAGAGGGGCGCCGACCCCGAGACAAAAAGCCGCATACCGCGCACCAGGTCGGCCTTAAGACGCGCATCTTCCAGCAGTCGCACATAGAAGGTGGGGACACCCATCATCACGGTGGCCTGTGGCAAAGCCCGAAGCACCGCCTCGCTCTCAAACCGCGGTAACCAGTGCATACGGGCACCGGCCAGCAGCGCGCCGTGCAGCGCCACGAAAAGCCCATGGACATGAAAGATGGGCAGCGCATGCACCAACACATCGTCAGATCGCCAGGCCCAGGCCACATGTAATTCCTGGGCATTGGAGGCGAGATTGCCGTGGGTAAGCATCGCGCCCTTGCTACGGCCCGTGGTGCCCGAGGTGTAGAGAATGGCGGCAAGCGCATCGGCACCCACCGGCACCGTGGGGAAGTCATCACCAAAGGGTGCCGCCTTCGCCAACAGGCTGCCGTCTATCGCCGTACCGAGGGTCTCGACATGGGTGCAGCCGGCGACCTTGGCAAGCGGTTCGACCCACGACAGATGCTCCGGGCTACAGACCACCAAGGCGGGCGATGCGTCTTGAAAGAAGTAGCCTATTTCAGAGGCCCGGTAGGCCGTATTAAGGGGTAGAAAGACCATGCCAGACCGCAGACAGGCGAGGTAGACCATGACCGCCTCGGGAGACTTCTCCACCTGAACCGCCACCCGACTGCCCACGGGAAGGCCCAGCGCCTGCAGGTAATGGGCAATCCGCGCACTGCCGCAGACCATATCGTGCAGGCGGTAGATACGGCCGACCTCAGTGGTTAAGACCACCGGTGAGGAGGCAGCCGTCTTGCCAACGGGATACGACTGGGTGAGAAGCGTGTAGAGGTTGGAAACCGGGGGCTGGGCACTACCGTGCGGGGTAGAGAGCCCCGCAGAAGATCTAGTCATGTTGGAAGTTCGGTCGCGTCTTGGTCAAAAAGGCATCGAGACCACGGGCGTAGTCTCGGGTATCCACAAAGTCCCAGCAGGCCTGCCGCTGGCCTTCAGAGAGTACCGCCTGATCATCGATACGGGTAAGAGAGTGTATGAGCCACTTGTTACGGCGGGCTGCATGCGGCGCGCCCGCAATAATGCGGCCCACGGTGGCCTCGACCTCGGTCTCCCATTGCTCAGGCGGATAGATGCGGTTGACAAGGCCCTTCGCGAGGGCTTCTGAGCTCGTCCAGAGCCGGCCTTCAAGAAGAAGTTCAAGCGCGTTGGCCCGGCCAATGAGACTCACCACACAGGCCGCCTCATGCGGCGCCAAGGGAAAGCCCAGGCGACCGATCGGAATGCCAAACCGGGAGCGATCACTGGCAATACGTAGATCGCAGACCGAGGCGATCTCCAGCCCCCCCCCAATACAGGGACCGTCAATGGCCGCAACCACTGGCGCCGGGCAGTGCATGATGGCCCGCAAGGCATCACCAATCACCTGATCGTGATAGTGCTGCACCTGCTCCCGGGTCGACCGATGCTGCGTGAACTCAGAGATGTCTGCCCCGGCCGCAAAAGCGCCGCCCTCACCGCGAATCACCACGGCCCGCAGCGTATGTTCCCCCGCAAACCGACGAAAGAGATCGGCAAGCTCACGCCACATGGTGACCGAGATGGCATTGTGACGACCCGGATGAGACAACCAGACCGTCGCCACCATGCCACCCGCCCCCGAGCGCGCGCACCAGACGTGACCCGGGGTCTGCGATCCCGTCGCGGGTGCCGTCTCAGCAGAGTTCATCGATGACATGCGAGGGTGCCTTATGGGTCCAAAGGCCGTTTTTTATAAGAATCGCGGCAGTAGTTGACAGAACTTCATGTCAATCGAGGATAGCCAACCGACCTATATTCGGCAGTCGGTATATTCCCTGCCCTAAGGTCGAGAGCGCATGCAGACGCGTATCCCGATTAACCCCAAGAGAATCATCGGCAGACTCAGCCACTGTCCCATCGACAGGGCCAGAGACAGACCCTCGCCACCACCGAGCGCTAGCAGCCCCAGAAAGGCATCGGGCTCGCGTCCAAACTCTGCAAGAAAACGCAGCAGCCCATAACCGATCAAGAAGCTACAGGCCAGAACACCCCGGGGCTTCGGACGACGCGAGAGCCAGAAGAGAATCCAGAAGAGAATGAGGCCCTCACCCAGAAATTGATAGAGCTGCGACGGATGTCGGGGCAGGTCGGTACCAGACTGCGGAAAGACCATTGCCCACGGAATCACTGCCGGGTCGGCGACCCGGCCCCAGAGCTCCCCGTTGATAAAGTTGCCTAGTCGGCCCGCCGCAAGGCCCAGCGGCACCAGCGGCGCCACATAATCGGCCACCGCCCAGAACCTGTCGGCGAAACGGGCGCCCTGGGCGATGTGCAGGCGGCGCTGGCCAAACCAGACCATCACCAGAATGACCCCCAGCAGGCCGCCATGAAAGGCCATACCGCCCTGCCAGACCGCAAGTATTTCTAGCGGGTGCGTTAGGTAGTAGCCAGGCTGATAAAAAAGCACATAGCCAAGCCGCCCGCCAATGACGACCCCCAGCGCACCCAAGAAGAGCAGGTCTTCGAGGTCCTTCAGGGTGAGTCCACTGCGCTGTGGGTCAAACCGCCCATGGATCTGATACCGACCCACCAGATAGAAGGCGCCAAAGGCCAAGAGATACATCAGGCCATACCAGTGAATCGCCAGTGGCCCAAGGGCGATCGCGACTGGGTCAAACTGCGGATGAATCAGGGGTGTGGTCATGCGCACGAGTGTGCCATGAGTCTCTGTGCCCAGCGTCACCATGCGTCACAATAGCGATTGCACGCATCAACGATCTGCGCTGGTTCACTGGACTTGTCCTCGGAATGCCCAGTGTCCCAGTCAAGGCCCGAACGGGGCGTGCTGCCGAAAAATATTCTTCAGAGACCACAACAGGATCACTATGGCCTTTAACAACCGCTCAAAGAACGTTACCCAGGGTGTTGCCCGTGCCCCCAACCGCTCGATGTACTACGCCATGGGCTACAAAGAGGAAGACTTTGAAAAGCCCATGGTCGGAATCGCCAACGGACATTCCACCATCACCCCCTGCAACAGCGGCCTGCAGCCCCTGGCCGATGCCGCGGTCTTGGCACTAAAGACCTCTGGTGCCAACCCCCAGGTCTTTGGCACCCCCACCATCTCCGATGGCATCGGCATGGGCACCGAGGGCATGAAGTACTCGCTCGTCTCGCGCGAAGTGATTGCCGATAGCATTGAGACCTGCGTCAACGGCCAGTGGATGGATGGCGTGGTGGTGATTGGTGGGTGCGATAAAAACATGCCTGGCGGAATGATGGCTATTGCCCGAACCAATGTGCCGGCCATCTATGTCTACGGCGGCACCATCAAGCCTGGCCATCACAAAGGCAAAGACCTCACCATCGTGTCGGCGTTTGAGGCGGTCGGTGAGTTCACTGCCGGGCGCCTAAGCCCGGAAGATTTCAAGGCCATTGAACAAAAGAGCTGCCCTGGGTCGGGTTCGTGCGGCGGTATGTATACGGCCAACACCATGAGCTCAGCCTTTGAAGCCATGGGCATGAGCCTGCCCTATTCATCCACCATGGCCAACGAAGATGGAGAAAAAATCGCCAGCGCCGCAGAGTCCGCGCGGGTACTCGTGGAGGCGATTAAAAAGGGCATCAAGCCGCGCGACATCATCACCAAAAAGAGCATCGAGAATGCCGTCACGGTGATCATGGCCACCGGCGGCTCCACCAATGCCGTACTGCATTTTCTGGCGATTACGCATGCTGCAGAGGTCGAATGGTCCATCGACGACTTCGAGCGCATTCGCCGCCGCACACCCGTATTCTGTGATCTCAAGCCCTCGGGTAAATACGTCATCACCGAGCTGCACAAGGTGGGTGGCATTCCTCAGGTCATGAAGATGCTGCTCAAGGCGGGGCTGCTGCATGGCGACTGCCTCACGATTACCGGCAAGACTATCGCCGAGACCCTGAAAGATGTGCCTGACCAGCCGCCGGCGGGGCAAGACGTGATTCGCCCGATCGATCAGCCGATCTACAAAGAAGGCCATCTCGCGATTCTCAAGGGCAACCTGTCACCAGAAGGCTGTGTGGCCAAGATTAGCGGCCTGAAGAACCCGGTAATCACCGGGCCGGCGCGGGTCTTCAACTCAGAAGACGACGCGATGGCAGCCATCATGGACCGCAAAATCAAGGCGGGCGATGTGGTGGTCATTCGTTACGAAGGCCCGAAGGGCGGGCCCGGGATGCGCGAGATGCTTGCGCCCACCTCGGCCCTTATCGGCCAGGGGCTAGGCGAATCGGTGGGCCTCATCACCGATGGCCGGTTCTCGGGCGGCACCTGGGGCATGGTGGTGGGCCATGTGGCCCCTGAGGCGTTTGTGGGCGGTCCGATCGCCCTGATTGAAGAAGGGGATTCGGTCACGATTGATGCCCACCAACTCCTCATTCAGCTCAACCTTCCTGAGGCAGACATTGCCCGCCGCAAAGCCGCCTGGCAGCCGCCCAAGCCCCGCTACCTGCGGGGCGTCTTGGCCAAGTTTGCGGCCCTGGCCTCGACCGCGAGTCGGGGTGCGGTCACCGACCCAGACGCCTCTCTGCTCTCAGGGAAATAAAGGCTCTGCGAGGGAGATGTTTTACAATATGCGCGTTTTCACATAAACCATTCATTTCAATGCTCCGGAGGAGAATTATGCGTTCTTTAGTTTTGGCTGCATCCCTACTCGCGATGACCGCCGGCGTTCAGGCCAGCCCCGAAATGCTCAAGAAGTACAACTGCACGGCCTGCCATGCCAACGACAAGAAAATGGTCGGACCGGCCTACAAAGACGTTGCAGCCAAGTATGCAAGCGACGCTGCCGCGGCCGACAAGCTGGCCAAGAAAATCAAAGCCGGTGGCTCGGGCGTCTGGGGTCCCATTCCCATGCCTGCCCAGCCCAACCTCTCCGAGGCCGATGCGTTGACGCTTGCCAAGTACATCATGACCATCAAGTAAACCCTAAATAATTTTTAGGAAAGCTGTGTTACAAACCCCTGTCGCTCTCCGGCAGGGGTTTTTGTTTTTATGGACATCTTTCTTCAGCAGATCCTCAACGGCCTGGTTCTAGGCAGTGTCTACGCCCTTGTGGCCCTGGGCTACACCATGGTCTACGGCATTCTGCAGCTCATCAATTTCACCCATGGTGAGGTACTGATGATTGGCGCCATGGTGAGCCTCACCATGGTGATGCTTCTGCAGTCGATGTTTCCCGAACTCAACGGACTCTGGATCATGGTGATGGCGCTGGTGGTCACCATTCCGGTCTGCATGATTCTCTCGGCCACGATTGAACGCGTGGCCTATCGCCCCTTACGTAATGCACCCCGTCTCGCGCCGCTCATTACCGCCATTGGCCTCTCCATTGTCTTGCAGACGCTTGCCATGATGATCTGGGGCCCGAATCCCAAGGTCTTTCCGGATCTCCTGCCCACCACCCCAATCGAAATTGGGGGCGCCTTCCTGGCGCCCAAGCAGCTGCTGATCTTGGTGGTCTCTGCAGTGCTCATGGCCGGTCTCATCATTCTGATTCAGACGACCTCTATGGGACGGGCGATGCGGGCCGTCTCAGAAAACCCCAAGATTGCGCTGCTCATGGGCATCAACCCCGACCGCATCATCGCCATCACCTTCATGATCGGCGCGGCCCTCGCAGCCGTGGCCGGCATGCTCGTGGCCATGAACTACAACATCGTGCACTTCACCATGGGCTTTATTCCTGGGCTCAAGGCCTTTACGGCGGCGGTACTCGGCGGTATCGGCAATGTACCAGGCGCGGTACTCGGTGGCCTGCTCCTTGGCATCATCGAAAGCCTTGGCGCGGGCTATATCGGAGATATCACCGGCGGCTTTCTCGGCAGCCATTACCAAGATATTTTTGCCTTTGCCGTGCTCATCATCGTTCTGCTCTTCCGCCCCTCCGGACTTCTGGGGGAACGGGTGGCAGACCGCGCCTAAGGCACAAGACCCTGCCCTAATCTGCTCCCCCGACAACGCCTCACGACCCCGCCCACTATGCCGTCGCTGCAACTCTCCTGGACCCGTCGCAACGCCATGCTTGGGGTTGTGCTGCTCGGGCTCGCCCTAGTGCTACTGCCCTTTGTGGCCGGCGCCTTCGGAAATGCCTGGATTCGTATTCTTGCCTTTGCCATGCTCTACGTCATGCTCGCCTTGGGCCTGAACATCGTGGTGGGCTATGCGGGGCTGCTCGATCTTGGCTATGTGGCCTTCTATGCGGTGGGCGCCTACATGTATGCGCTCCTGGCCTCCCCGCATCTCTTTGAGCAATTCGAATGGGTTCGGCAGACCTTTCCCAATGGGCTGCACAGCTCTATCTGGATGGTGGTGCCCTTGTCTGCGGCACTGGCCGCCCTCTTTGGGGTGCTCCTAGGCTTTCCGGTACTGCGGCTACGCGGTGACTACCTGGCCATCGTCACCCTCGGCTTTGGCGAGATCATTCGCATTTTTCTCAATAACCTCAATTCACCCATTAACTTTACGAATGGGCCGCAGGGCATCAACAAGATCGACCCGGTGCAGATTGGCGGAATTAACTTTGGTAAGACCCTCGACCTAGGCTTTGTCTCACTGCCCTCGGTGCAGCTCTACTACTACCTCTTTCTGGTGCTCACCGTAGCAGTGGTAGTCATCAGCATTCGCCTCCAAGACTCTCGCATCGGAAGGGCCTGGATGGCCATTCGGGAAGACGAGATCGCCGCAAAGGCCATGGGTATTCATACCCGCAACGTCAAGCTCCTGGCCTTTGCCATGGGCGCGAGCTTTGGTGGTGTGTCAGGCGCCATGTTTGCGGCATTCCAGGGCTTTGTCTCCCCGGAGAGCTTTGTACTGATGGAGAGCATCGTGATCGTGGCCATGGTGGTCTTGGGTGGTATGGGAAATGTGGCCGGCGTGGTCCTCGGGGCCATTCTGCTCTACGCCATTCCTGAAATCCTGCGGCTGATCGCCCGCCCCCTGCAGATGGCCCTCATCGGCGAAGAGATCATCGCTCCAGAGGCTCTGCGCATGCTGCTCTTTGGCCTTGCGATGGTGCTCATCATGCTTTATCGGCCACATGGCCTCATTGGACGTCGCCATGCCTGAGACTGTATCCACCTTCACACAGACCCTGGAGACCCCGATTCTCAAGGCCTCGGGCGTGAGCAAACGGTTTGGAGGCCTCACCGCCTTAGACGGGGTCTCTATTGCCATTGAATCCGGCCAGATCTATGGACTCATCGGGCCTAATGGCGCGGGCAAGACCACCTTCTTCAATGTCCTTACCGGGCTCTACACCCCCGACACCGGCGAGTTTCTGCTCAACGGCCTGCCCTACACCCCCACAGCGGTGCATCGGGTGGCAGAGGCAGGGATCGCCCGTACCTTTCAAAATATTCGGCTCTTCGCTGAAATGACAGCCCTCGAGAATGTCATGGTGGGGCGCCATGTCCGCACCCACGGGCTGCATGCCGGCGTGATAGGGGCCGTCTTCAGAACCGCGGCTTTTAAGGCAAGCGAAGCGGCTATTAAAGAGCGTGCCCATGCCCTCTTAAAGTACGTGGGCATCGACCGCTATGCCCAATCTCTTGCCCGAACCCTCTCCTACGGCGATCAGCGTCGGCTCGAGATCGCACGGGCGTTGGCCACCGAGCCCCTGCTGCTGGCGCTTGATGAGCCGGCCGCGGGCATGAACGCGACCGAGAAAAATGGGCTGCGCGACCTCCTTCGGCAGATTCAGGCCGATGGAAAGACCATCCTTCTCATTGAGCACGATGTGAGGCTGGTCATGGGCCTGTGCGACCGCGTCACCGTGCTCGACTACGGCAAGGTCATTGCCCAGGGTCTGCCCTCCGCGGTGCAGTCCAATGCGGCGGTAATAGAGGCCTACCTCGGTACCCAGGCACACGCATGACAACAACCCCTTTTCTGCGCATCGACGCGCTGCAGGTCCGCTACGGCGGTATTCAGGCGGTCAAGGGCATCTCCTTTGAGGTGCATCAGGGGCAGACCGTGGCCCTCATCGGTGCCAACGGCGCAGGTAAGACGTCCACCTTAAAGTCCATCACGGGGCTTATCCCCAAGGCCGCGGGCCAGATATGGTTCGAAGGCCAGGACATCACAGCGCTGCCGGGCCATGCCCTACCCGGCCATGGCCTGATCATGGTGCCCGAGGGACGCGGCATCTTCACCCGCATGACCATCATGGAGAACCTGCTCATGGGTGCGGAGTGCCGTCGCGGCGAGGCCGCACGGACGGCCGAAATTCAGGCCGATCTAGAGGCGCAGTTCGCGCACTTTCCCCGGCTCAAAGAGCGGGCCAAGCAGCTTGCCGGAACGCTCTCCGGTGGCGAGCAGCAGATGCTTGCGATGGCGCGGGCATTGATGGCGCGGCCTCGGCTGCTGCTTCTCGATGAGCCCTCCATGGGCCTATCGCCCATTATGGTGGACCGTATCTTTGAGGTGGTGCGTAGCATTTCACAGGCAGGTACCACCCTGTTGCTTGTCGAGCAGAACGCACGGCTCGCCCTACAGACCGCCGACTACGGCTATGTTCTGGAGTCTGGCCTGATTACCCAGGAGGGTACGGGCGCAGAACTACTCGATAGCCCAGCCGTGCGCGCCGCCTACCTTGGAGAAGAGACGGCGTGATCGGTGCCCTGCCGGCCCGTTTTCGGCAGCCTCGCGTGGGTCTGGTGGGCTTCGGAGACATCGGCCGCAGAATTCTCACCCAGCGCGTAGAGGCGGCCACCACCACCTCTTGGGGGGTCTTGCCCGCGCGTCTCCTGTGTGTGGCGCGCAGCCTCTCTCGTCCGGAATCTACGAGCACAGATCCCGAAGAGGCGATTCTCCTGGGCAGAGACCTCAAAGCCCGACGCAGTCTTTCTGGGCGACAGATTGTGTTGCTGGGCTGGAACCTCGATACATGGGCGTTGTGTCGGCGACTCGCCGCTGTCGTAACCCATTGGATTGTGCTCAGTCCGCCCTCAGAGTCTGGCCCAACCGACAGGCCGCGAGATCTCCGAAGCCGACGGCTAGCGAGCGCGATTCGTCAGGAAGCCCCGCACACAACCGCCCCCCTGCGAGGGGTCTACATCAGCACCACGGGCGTCTACGGTGATCATCAAGGCGCCCGCGTCGACGAGACGAGCACCTGCCGAACACGTCAGCCGCGTTCGCTGCGACGACTCGATGCGGAATCGGCCTGGCGAGGCCTTGGCTTTCACCTCTTGCGTGTCCCCGGAATCACCACAGAGGAGAAGCTGCCGGTCGATCGCATTCGTGCCGGTGCCCGCATGCTGCGTGCGGAAGACGACGTCTTCACCAACCATATTCATGCCGACGACCTGGCGACCATCTGCTGGACGGCCCTCTGGCGGGGACGCCCAGGGCGGATTACCAACGCGGTCTGCGGCGGGAGTATGGCCCTCGGAGACTATTACGACAGGGTTGCCGATGCCGCCAGACTCCCCCGACCCCCGCGCCTCTCGCGTAGTGAATTCACGCAGAGGGTAGCCCAGGGGGAGATCAGCCCAATGACTGCAAGCTTTATGCAAGACTCTCGGCGCGTGGTGTCGCGACGTTTGCATGCAGAACTCAGGGTTCGGCTTCACTACCCCACGATCGGCGACATCATCGCCCGCCGTTTCGGTGAAAGACCGCATTCCTAACGAATCACAAGCCCCGCACCCGCCTCTGCCCTGCCAATACGGCATGCAGCAAAACCATGGTCAGCAAAGATTTTCTCCACCCGGTCCGCGGCAGCCGCCGTGCAGGAGACCAGGAGGCCTCCGCTGGTCTGTGGGTCGGTCAGAATAGCCCGATCGGACTCGGAGAACCCGGCTGGTAGGCTGACCTCTTTGCCATAGCCTGCCCAGTTTCTACCCGAGGCCCCAGTAATAAACCCTTGGTCTGCGAAGGCTCGGGTCTCTGGAAGTAGAGGCACCGTGCGCCAGTCGATGGCAATCTGCACCCCTGCCCCGCGGGCCATCTCGAGCGCATGTCCTGCAAGGCCAAAGCCTGTGACGTCGGTGACGGCATGGACCTCATCCATATCTGCCAGATCCGCCCCTGGCCGATTCAGTCGGGTGGCGGTCTCGACCATGAGCCGATAGCCCGCATCGGACAACGCTGCATTTTTTAATGCTGCAGAATAAATTCCCACGCCCAGCGGCTTACCAAGAATGATCACATCGCCTGGCTTTGTATCTGCATTGCGCTTGAGTTTCTTGGGATGCACGAGCCCCATCACCACCAGACCATAAATAGCCTCCACCGAATCAATGGTGTGGCCCCCCGCGATAGGAATTCCCGCTGCCTGGCAGACCGACTGGCCGCCTTTGAGAATCTTGCCGATGGTCTGCGTAGACAGCTGCCCAATCGGCATGCCCACCAGCGCAAGCGCCATGATCGGACGCCCTCCCATGGCATAGACGTCCGAGATTGCATTGGTGGCCGCGATCGCGCCAAAGTCAAAGGGGTCGTCCACGATGGGCATGAAGAAGTCTGTGGTGGCCACTAACGCCTGTTCATCATTGAGCTGATAGACCGCCGCATCGTCTGCGGTACCGATACCGACCAACAACTCTGGGGGTACAGCCATGGCCGCCGTGTCTTTGAGAATCTCCGAGAGTACGCCCGGCGCAATCTTGCAGCCGCAGCCCCCTCCATGCGAGAGCGAGGTGAGCCGTGGCTCGGTGGTGGTCTGGTCGGTCATAAAAAACTCTTCCTCATGTACACAATAGTTTCAAGACAGGGGCAAGGATATCGGAGCGCGTCTGGCATCCTCATAGGATACAGAGAGAATCTCGAGAGAATCTGCTCCTGTTGGGGTCTGTAAGCGCACCTGGTCTCCTTCTCGCGCCTTCAGCAGCGCGCGGGCAACCGGCGAGACCCAGCTCACATGGCGCTGCGTGGGGTCGACCTCATCGACACCCACGATACGCACGGTTTCTTCGGTCTTGTCATTACGTAGATAGGTCACCGTGGCGCCGAAAAAGACCTGGTCCTTACCCTGGTGTACCGAGGGGTCCACGACCTGGGCCTTCTCCAGTCGCTTGGTCAGAAAACGTATACGACGGTCGATTTCACGCAGACGCTTCTTGCCATAAAGGTAGTCACCATTCTCGGAACGATCGCCATTGGAGGCAGCCCAAGATACGATCTGGGTCACCTCAGGACGCTCTTTCAGTACCAGGGACTGCAACTCCAGGCGCAGTCGGGTGTAGCCCTGGGTCGTGATGTAGTTCGGAGGCGCGGGGGCCTCAGAGGAACTGGACACGCTTCTGAAGCGCCGCGAGGCTTACCTGGACATCCACGAGCTCTGCACCGTCGTTGCGGCTACCAACCACCACACCCGATCCCGAGACTGGCGGCAAGGTATCGAGCCGAAAACGGCCGGCACCTTTCTGTTCTCGAATAAAACAGGCCTCATCAAAAAACAGACGATCGCCATTGCTGTCGATTTCATCGGAGTCGACCGAGTCGAATCCAATGAGTCTGCGAATCGAGGCTAACCCTTCGTCTAACGCCACCGCCGTGATTTCTTTTGCCTGGGCATTAATGAAAAAAGCGTGCATGAACCATTCCTTTTATAAACGCTGCGTATCTGAACGACCACAACGCTGTTAACGAGACAAGAACGCCACGATTCTCTCCAGAAGCGGCCCATAGGGCGGACGCAGCACTACCGTAGCAGGCCAGCGGCTCTGGTAGAAAACAGGCTTGAGCTGAGAGAAGGTCTCAAAGCCTTCCCGCCCATGATAGTGCCCCATGCCCGATTCCCCTATGCCGCCAAAGGGAAGGTCGGCCTGAGCCACATGAAACAAGGCATCGTTGACGGAAACACCCCCCGCGGGAACCTCATGGATTAGGCGCTGCACCAGTGGACGGTTATGCGTGAAGGGATAAAAAGCGAGGGGCTTGGGGCCACGACGAACCTGCGCAATTACCTGCGCGGCATCGTCATACGGCAGAACCGGAAGAATGGGTCCAAAAATCTCACGGGTCATCAACGCCAGGTCGGCAGGGGGATCAATGACCAGATGTGGCGCCAGTCGATGCTGATCTGCATCCTCTGTCGGTGCGGGCATCAACGGCACTACCCGTGTGCCCCGTGCACGGGCCTCCGACAAGGCCTGTACCAGCCGGTCATAGGCGGCACGATGAATCACCGAGGTGTAGTCTTGAGAATCGAGATGCTGGTAGCGTGTTTCTACATAGCCCTGGCAGGCGGTGACAAAAGTCTCTAGCCCCGCCCTCGGCACATAGACGTGATCCACCGTGGTACAGATCTGCCCCGCATTCAGACACTTCACATACATAATCCGCTCGGCGGCCTGTCGAATCGAAAAATCAGGGAAGACCACCGCAGGCGAACGACCGCCGAGTTCCAGCGTGACGGGGCAGAGATTCTGCGCCGCTACCGCCATGACAGCGCGCCCGGTCTCGGTTGACCCCGTGAAGACAAGATGGTCAAAAGGCAGCGCCGAGAAGACGGGGCCAAGGCCCCCCGAATCCTTAACAAAAACCACCTCGTTGGCCGGTAGATACTGCGGCATCTCGGCAACCAGAAGGTCTGCTAACCGGGGAGAGCACTCACTCATCTTGACCATGGCATGGTTACCCGCCGCAAGAATCGAGACGAGTGGCATGCAGCTAAGATTCAGCGGGAAATTCCAGGGGACGATGACCCCGACAACCCCGCGCGGCTGAGGCGCTACGGCATTTCTTGCCAGACCAAAGGCCGTGCGATCGACCGACCGCCTCTGCACCCGCATCCAGCCCCGCAGGTGCGACAAGACATGCTGTATCTCTTTGAGAACAGGAAGAATCTCGGTAACAAGCGTCTCATGCCGCGACCGGTGCCCGTAATCTTCCGCAATCGCCGTGCAGATCGCCTCACGATGATCGAGCACAAACCGCCGAAGTGCCTGGAGCCTACGGCGACGTGTTGCAAGCGAAGGGTACGGCTGCTGGAAGAAGGCCTGCTGTTGATTAGACAGCAGGCCTCTGATCAGCCCTTCTTCGCCCAGGCCGAGCACCATCCCTTACCAGCGACCTGCTTACCGGGGAAGATGGCACAACCAGCAGCGGCCGCCGTGGCCGCCCCCTGATACAGAGCACAGTTTGAGCACTGCTGAGACACTGCGTGCTTGGGAAACTTCTTTTTGTCTACCTTGGCGGTGTCGACCTTGTAGCCCACTGCAGCGGCCTGGGGGTCTGCTTCTGACACCATAGCCTGCGCCTGCGCAGCCGCGCCCAGACAGAGCGCACCCACACCAGACACCGAATAAATCACAAACTGACGACGTGTTGTCTGCATGAAACCTCCTTAAAGATTTTTTTGTTGGATGGCGTTTTTGTTATCTCACAGCCAGTCACCACTTTCCTCCCCAACAGTACCAGTAGTACCAGTACCGCCTTCAATATAAGAGCGTACACCTTTTGCCATCGCTGCTCGCGGTACCTCGCCCTAGCGCCCATCCAGAGCCCTCTTAGAGCACAGCAGTTGCACACACCAATGGGGCGCTGACCCAAGTAACCCACCCGGTATTGTTGCTTTAAATACAATTACAAGTTCTTTATTAGCCCATTTATGAAAACGAAAAGACGCTCTACAGTGAGGGCATGAACACGCACGAATCCCCCAGATCTTCTTCTGATGTGCCGACGGGCGACGCAGAGGCAAATAGCGGCTACACCATGGTTGCCAAAAGCCTGCATTGGCTCATGGCGGTGATGCTCCTTGGGCTTTTTGGTCTTGGCCTCTACATGGCCGACCTGCCTCTGTCGCCCGAGAAGTTGCAGCTTTATTCCTGGCACAAGTGGGCAGGCGTCACCTTCTTTCTGCTCGTCTGGCTGCGCCTGCTCTGGCGTGTCAGCCACCGTCCGCCCCCATTTCCTGTGCAGATGCTGGCAGCCCAGCAACGTGCCGCCCATCTCGGCCATCTCGCACTATACGTTTTCATGCTGGCAATTCCGCTGTCTGGCTGGCTGATGAGTTCGGCCAAAGGCTTTCAAACCGTCTGGTTTGGCGTTGTCCCTTTGCCTGATCTTATAGCTAAGAACCGGGAACTCGGCGAGATCCTCGTGCTGGTCCACAAAGGGTTCGGGGTCGCTCTCATGATTTTAGTCATTGGTCACATAGCCATGGCGTTAAAGCACCAGTTCAAAGACCGCGATGGCACGCTGTCACGCATGCTGTTTAGCGCGCGCCGAAAGGGTTCGAGACCGCATGCCATCCAGACAACCATTGCGACACCCACCACACCCTCTCCGTCGGAGTAATTTCTATGAAGCAGGTTTTCACCCTCTTTTCGCTGGGGCTCGCACTGATGACTGGTGCGGCCCAGGCGGTGGAGTACAACCGGCTCCTGGCCGACCAGAGCCGCGTCGAATTTGTGTATCAGCAGATGGGGGTGAAGGTCGACGGCCGATTTAAGTCCTTCACAGCCGATCTGCGGTTCGACCCGGCCAAGCCTGCAGCAGCCAAGGCAAGCTTCGATGTCGCGCTTGCGAGTATCGATACGGGCGCTGCGGAGTCAGACGAGGAAGTGGCCGGCAAGGGCTGGTTTCACACCAAGGCCTTTCCGAGCGCCAAGTTTGTTGCGACCGGCGTCAAGCCTCTCGGTGGGCAGCGGTTCGAGGTCTCCGGTACGCTATCTATTAAAGGCCAGAGCCGCCCCGTAGTGGTTCCCGCCCAGTTCACGGCCCAAGGCAAAACGGGGATTTTCGAAGGCAGCTTTGTGATCAAACGTAGCGACTTTAGCATCGGCGAGGGTCCCTGGGCCAAATTCGACATCCTCGCCAATGACATCATGGTGAAGTTTCGAATCACTGCTGCAGCCGGCTCCTAACGTTCTCGCCTGTCTAACCACCCCTTCTGTCTAGCCACCCGTTCGATATCACCCCCCCTATTTCGATGCAGTAGCTCTTTGTTGTATGTGCCCCCCTCGGCTTTCATTTTTCTAAGGAGTTTTTTTATGACATCGCTTCGCCACTGGCTGACCGCCATTGCAGTCTCTACTGCCGTCACAGCCCCCGCCCTCTCCGCCCCGGAGACCTTTGTGGTCGACCCCACCCATACCTATCCGCGGTTTTCCTATGACCACTTTGGCCTATCGACCCAGCTCAGTAAATTCACAAAGACCAGCGGCAAGGTCATTCTTGATAAGGCAGCGAAAACGGCCTCTGTGGAAATTGACATCGATATGAAGTCGGTCGACACCGGCTACGCCACCTTCAATGAGCATATCCAGGCGGAAGACTTCCTCGACACCAACAAGTTTCCCAAGGCCACATTCAAGTCCACCAAGGTAATCTTTGACGGCGATAAGCCTGCGAGCATTGAAGGCAATCTCACTATCAAGGGTGTTACCAAGCCCGTGACGCTGAAGGTCAACCGCTACGTCAACAAGCCGCATCCCATGCGCAAAGTCGACGTGATTGGGGCTGACGCCAGCACGGTAATCAAGCGCTCCGACTTCAACGCGGGTAAGTTTGCCCCCGCTGTCGGCGATGAAGTCACCATTACCGTAGCCATCGAGGCACTCAAGCAGTGATGGAGATCCGCCGGTCTGCCCAGAGGGGTGTGGCCAACCTGGGCTGGCTCAGTTCTCGCCACACCTTCTCTTTTGGTCACTACTTCGACCCGCAGCAGCAAGGATTCTCCGACCTACTCGTCATCAACGACGACCGCGTGCAGCCGGCCATGGGTTTTGACACCCATGGCCACCGCGATATGGAGATCTTCTCCTATGTGCTCGAAGGGGCCCTGGCCCATAAAGACTCCATGGGCACAGGCGCCGCGATTCGCCCAGGCGACGTGCAGATGATGAGTGCGGGTACGGGCATTCGGCACAGTGAGTTCAACGCGTCGGACGCGGCCTTGGTGCACTTTCTGCAGATATGGATCGTGCCTAACCGCAAGGGCGTGGCCCCACGCTATCAGCAGCAGTTTTTTTCTGACGAAGGTAAGCGCGGCCGACTGCGGCTGATTATTTCGCCAGAAGGCGAAGATGGTTCACTTTCTGTCTACCAGGACACGCGGGTCTATGCGGGCCTCTTTGACGGGGACGAACGCGCAGTGCTGAGATTGGCCGAGAATCGGTATGCCTATGTGCATCTGGCACGCGGGCAGCTCACCGTCAACGGAGAGCGACTGCAGGAGGGCGATGGCGCAAGACTACGCGATGTCACGGAAATTACGGTCGAAGCCGGGCAACAGGCCGAAGTCTTGGTCTTCGACCTTCGCCCGCAAGAGCTTCCGAAGATGCGCTAATCAAAACCAGGGGCATCTGATCCCGCATCAAGATGCCCCGTCCAGGCCCAGGCCTTCACGCGATAGCCCTCGGGCCCGTGATCAACAACATTAATTCCCGTGTTAGGAATGCCCCACTCGCGCGGTGCCGCGAGGTCAATTTCCTGGGCAATACGAAA
>JBDLQX010000002.1:0-6789 GCA_039800345.1 Pseudomonadota bacterium
CGCCTCGATGAGTCCAACCAGACTCCCCTCACTCACCTTATCCCCAACCTTCACCGCCAAACTCACCAACTTCCCGCCCACACTCGCCGGTATCTCCATCGAGGCCTTGTCACTCTCCACCGTAATAAGACTCTGCTCCACCCCAATCTCATCCCCAGGCTTCACCAAAACCTCAATAACCTCCACCTCCTTGAAATCCCCAATGTCCGGTACCCTCAACTCAACCTGTCCCATACCCTTTTTCCTTTACCTCTTTACCTGCGCGGGAAGCCGCCCGCAGCGGACGTAAGCGTGAAATGCCGTTTGCGTGCCACAACGCCTACAGCACAATGCGTCGGAAGTCTCCAAGCAACTGCACCAGATAGGCGTTAAACCGTGCGCCAGAAGCTCCGTCGATCACACGGTGGTCGTACGAGAGCGATAGGGGCAGGATGATGCGCGGTACAAAGGCCTTTCCATCCCAGACGGGTTTCATCGATGACTTCGACACACCCAGAATCGCAACCTCAGGTGCGTTAATAATCGGCGTGAAGTGTGTGCCGCCGATTCCCCCTAAAGAAGAAATCGAGAAACACCCCCCCTGCATCTCTGAGGGCGAAAGCTTTCCGTCACGGGCCTTTTTGGCCATGGCAGAGGTTTCTACCGCAAGGTCGAGTACACCTTTCTTTTCAACATCGCGAATCACAGGCACCACGAGCCCATTGGGTGTATCAGCGGCAAATCCAATATGGAAGTACTGCTTCAGCACCAGGGTATCGCCATCAAGCGAGGCATTGAACTCGGGAAATTTCTTTAAGGCCGCCACTGCCGCCTTCATGAGAAAGGCAAGCATGGTGACCTTGATGCCGGCCTTCTCATTCTCTTTATTCAGTTGCACCCGAAGCGCTTCAAGCTCGGTGATATCCGCCTCGTCATTACCGGTAACGTGCGGAATCATCACCCAGTTGCGATGCAGGTTCGCCCCAGAAATCTTCTTAATGCGCGAGAGTGGCTTAGCCTCCACGGGGCCAAACTTGGTGAAGTCCACCTGAGGCCACGGCAGAAGATCGAGACCCGCACCACTGCCGGCAGCGGCCTTGGGCGCAGCCTCGTTCGAGATCGCGCCGGACATGATGCCTTTGACAAACTTCTGCACATCTTCCTGAGTAATACGTCCCTTAGGCCCAGAGCCTGACACCTTGGTAAGGTCGACACCGAGTTCGCGGGCGAACTTGCGCACCGAGGGGGATGCATGGGGGAGTGCGGCTGGGGACGTATTCATCGGGGTTGATGGGGCATCGACCGGCCGGGCCAGCGTGCCTCGTGAGGCTTCGGGAGACGGGTTCGGTGGGGGGGTTGATGGGGCATCGACCGGCCGGGCCAGCGCCTCGAATGGCTTCGCAACATTCTCGTCGCCTGTCCCGCCAACGGTCTTGCCCCCAGAGACAGCCGAGGGGGTTGCGGAGGAGGACTCCACCATCCCCACAAGACTCCCCTCACCCACCTTATCTCCAACCTTCACCGCCAAACTCACCAACTTCCCGCCCACACTCGCCGGTATCTCCATCGAGGCCTTGTCACTCTCCACCGTAATAAGACTCTGCTCTACCCCAATCTCATCCCCAGGCTTCACCAAAACCTCAATAACCTCCACCTCCTTGAAATCCCCAATGTCCGGTACCCTCAACTCAACCTGTCCCATACCCTTTTTCCTTTTCGAATTCGTTCAGACCACGGTACCCATGCGCAGACGCATTACATGGGTAAGGATGCATCGGACTGCTTGGGATCAATGCCGTATTTCTTAATCGCATCGGCCACCTGCTTGGCACTCACAAGACCATCCTGCATCAGACCATAGAGCGCACTGGTTGCCACATACCGGCGGTCTACCTCAAAAAACTCACGAAGCCGCGCACGGGTGTCTGAGCGACCAAAGCCATCGGTGCCCAAAACAATGTACCGGCGGCCCTCTGGCATGAAGTTACGCACCTGGTCGGCGAAGGTTTTCATGTAGTCGGTCGCAGCTACAATCGGGCCCGCGTGGCCCTGCAGCTGCTGCGTAACAAACGGAACACGTGGCTTGGCACTCGGATTCAGCAGGTTGTACCGCTCGACCTCCAGGCCCTCCCGGCGCAACTCATTAAAGCTGGGGCAGCTCCAGACATCGCTGGCAATACCAAAGTCTTTTTCCAGTAATTCGGCTGCAGCCATCACCTCGCGCAGAATGGTGCCGCTACCCAGAAGCTGCACACGCATCTTTGCAGACTTCTCGCCATGTGACTCCAGCAGATACATACCCTTGAGAATCTGATCTTCGGTGCCGGAACGCAGGCCCGGATGGGCGTAGTTCTCATTCATAAGGGTGAGATAGAAGAAGACATCCTCCTGCTTCTCCACCATGCGCTTCAGACCGCTGTGCAGAATGACCGCAACTTCGTGGGCGAAGGTGGGGTCGTACGAGACACAGTTTGGAATCACCGAGGCAAAGATCTGACTATGGCCATCTTCGTGCTGTAGCCCTTCGCCATTGAGTGTCGTGCGTCCCGCGGTTCCCCCGAGCAAAAATCCACGGGCTCGCATATCGCCAGCAGCCCATGCCAGGTCACCGACCCGCTGCAGCCCGAACATCGAGTAATAGATGTAGAACGGGATCATGATGCGGTTGTTGGTGGAATACGAGGTTGCCGCTGCAATCCAGGAACTCATACCACCTGCTTCGTTAATACCCTCTTGCAGAATCTGGCCCTTCATGTCTTCGCGGTAATACATCACCTGATCGCGATCCACGGGCTCATACTTCTGGCCTTCCACGGAATAGATACCGATCTGCCTAAAGAGCCCCTCCATGCCGAAGGTACGCGCCTCGTCTACCAAGATGGGTACGACACGGGGGCCAAGATTCTTGTCACGCAGTAGTTGCGTGAGGCAACGTACATAGGCCTGGGTAGTCGAGATTTCGCGACCCTCGGCGGTGGCCTCCAGCACTGGAGCAAAAATATCGAGTGCGGGTACAGGCAGTGCCTCATCGGCCTTCACGCGGCGAGAAGGTAGATAGCCGCCGAGCGCCTTACGGCGATCATGCAGGTACTTAATCTCTGGCGCATCCGCGGAGGGCTGGATAAACGGTACCTCGGGCAGTTCAGCGTCTGATACCGGGATGCCAAACCGGTCACGAAACTCTTTAATCACCTGGTCGTCGAGCTTCTTCGTCTGATGGGCTGTGTTGCGGCCCTCGGCCACCTTACCCATGCCAAAGCCTTTGATTGTCTTCACCAATAGTACGGTGGGCTGTCCCTTGTGGCGGACGGCAGCAGAGAACGCAGAGTAGATCTTGTGGGGGTCATGCCCGCCGCGATTTAACCGCCAGATGTCGTCGTCTGACATGTTGGCCACCATCTGCAAAGCCTTCGGGTGCTTACCAAAGAAATGCTTACGTACATACGCCCCATCGTTGGCTTTATAGTTCTGATACTCGCCATCGACAGTGTCCATCATGATCTTCTTTAAAACACCTTCGTTGTCCTTTGCCAGCAGTTCATCCCAGTAGCCGCCCCAGATCACCTTAATGACATTCCAGCCCGCGCCGCGGAAATCGCTTTCGAGCTCTTGAATAATTTTTCCGTTGCCTCTCACCGGACCGTCGAGTCGTTGCAGGTTGCAGTTCACCACCATCACCAGGTTGTCGAGCTTTTCGCGCGCTGCCAGACCAATCGCACCCATCGACTCGGGCTCGTCCATCTCGCCATCACCGCAGAAGGCCCAGACCTTGCGCTCAGCCGTGTCGGCGAGACCCCGCGCATGCATGTACTTCAAGAATCGCGCCTGGTAGATGGCCATAATCGGGCCCAGACCCATCGACACGGTCGGAAACTGCCAGAAGTCGGGCATGAGCTGCGGGTGCGGATAGCTCGATAGACCTTTGCCACCGACCTCACGACGGAAGTTGTTTAACTGCTCCTCAGACAACCGTCCCTCGAGGAATGCCCGCGCGTAGATGCCGGGGCTCGAGTGCCCCTGAATAAAGAGCAGATCGTGCCCCTTGGGATGATCAGGCCCCTTCCAGAAATGATTAAAGCCGATACCGAGCATGTTGGCCAGAGAGGCGAAGCTTGAGATATGCCCACCGAGGTCGCCATCACCGCGATTGGCCCGTACGACCATCGCCATGGCATTCCATCGCATCCAGGAACGTAGGCGCTCCTCATACTCGAGATTACCTGGGCAGTGCACCTCGCGGGCTGCTGGAATAGTGTTGACATAGGCAGTATTGGCCGAGAAAGGAATGTGTCCCCCCGCGCGACGGGTCTCGTCGATGAGCGCCTCCACCAGAAACCGGGCGCGGTCAGGGCCCTCGCGGGCAATCACGGCATCGAGGGCCTCGCGCCACTCGATGGTCTCCTGAGGATCCGTGTCTGCCTCGGTATTGATCTGCTGGCTGACATGTGGGGGAAGCGTAGACATGGGGGCTCCTGGCGGTGAGAGGAAGAAAAAATGGTTGTTGCGCTACAGACTATTTGTTGGATTGTCCTGGGCTAAGTGCCCAAGCGCAAGCAAATTTCCGCTATGCGGCATAACATTTCACATAGAGAAATATTGTTAAGCCGTACACTTAGCACTCTCTTCTTTTGTCACATTCGCCATGCCTATTCGCCTGCCTCGATGGCTGAGGCCCTCCCTTAACCAGACGGAACAGGAACTCTCACGAGAGATCGCCTTCAGGCGGGCCATGGAAGACGCAATGCCCACTGGGATGCGTACGATCGACTTAGAAGGACGTATTACCTATGTCAATCCCGCATTCTGTCGGATTGTGGGTCTATCGCAAGAGCGTCTTGTGGGTGCTCTCCCGCCCTACCCCTATTGGCCTCCTGAGGAGAGCACCCAGCTGCGGCTGAATATTAAGCGGTTGCTTCAGGGTGAAATGCATCTGCTTAACACCCAGATCAACGTGATGCACCGTGACGGCAGAAGGCTCATCTGTCGCATGTATACCTCCCCGTTGCGCGATGCCCACGGCAAACAAGTCGGCTGGATGACCTCTGTAACAGACATCACCGAGCCAAGTCGAATTCGCGCGGAACTGGCCCAGGCCCAAGAGCGTTTTATCACTGTGTTGCAGTCGTTAGATTCTGCCGTCTCAGTCGCGCCGCCAGACTCCGACCAAGAACTCCTTTTCGCAAACGAGACCTACCGGAAATGGTTTGGTGACTCGCTACAGGCTGGCCACAGGCCCATGGCCGAAACGAGCCGCTCACCCTGGGCAGATAGCCGAGAGTTCTTCAGCCCAAGCGTGCAACGATGGTTTGATGTTCGCGTCCGCAGTATTCAGTGGGTTGATGGCCGCGTAGTTCAACTGGTTGTCGCGACAGACATTACCCAGAGACGCCTCGCCGAGCAGAATCAACGACTGCAGTACGAACGCTTAGAGCAGACTTCCCGCCTCATTAACATGGGGGAAATGGCCTCATCGCTAGCCCATGAGCTAAACCAACCCCTCACGGCAATAGCCAACTACACCATGGGAGCCGTGGCCCGGGTTCGCGCGGCGCAGGCAAGAGGCGAGCACCTCTCTTGCGAGGACCTTGAAGAAATGCTCGCCAAGACTGCGCGTCAGGCAGAACGTGCTGGCCAGGTCATTCGCCGCATTCGCAGCTTTGTGAAGCGCAGTGATCCCATAAGGAAGTTCGTTGACCCCACAGCGATCCTAGCAGAGGCTGTAGGCCTCGCAGAAATCGATGCGCGCGCCCTGGGCATGCAAATACATCAAGATATCGAGCCCGCACTGCCCGCGATCTTTGTTGACCCAATACTGATTGAACAGGTACTCCTCAACCTCATCAAAAATGGCCTGGAAGCCATGCGTCAGACAGACCAGAAAGAGCTCCGAATTCAGGTGAACATCCTTGATGATCAAATTCTGTTTGCCGTGATCGATCGCGGGCCGGGTGTTGCGGCAGAGATTAAGGAGCGGCTTTTTGACTCGTTCTACACCACCAAAGCAGAAGGCATGGGAATGGGTTTAAACATCTGTCGGTCTATTATTGAATCTCACCAGGGCAGACTCTGGTTCGACGATAACCCCCAGGGAGGCTGTAGCTTCCGGTTTACACTGCCGCTTGAGGCGACGCCGCAGTTAACCCAAGACAATCCAAACCCCTCAACTGCAATGGAGACCGGGCAATGACCGAGATGGTGTATGTGGTGGATGATGACGAAGCCGTGCGTGATTCGCTACGCTGGCTTTTGGAAGGGAATGGATTTCGGGTCTCTTGCTTTGACTCTGCCGAGCGATTCCTCGGGAACCTCCCGGTGATCCAGTCGCAGCGGGCATGCCTGATTCTTGATGTTCGTATGCCAGGAATGACTGGCACAGAGTTGCATGAAGACCTCATTGAGCGCGGCATCAGCCTTCCCTTGATCTTCATTACCGGCCATGGCAGCGTACCCATGGCCGTAGACAGCATGAAAAAGGGCGCCGTCGATTTTCTAGAGAAGCCCTTTAACGACACGCAGCTCTGCGCACTTGTGGCCGCAGCCTTTGAGAAACTAAGAGACGGGGAAGAGAAAACCTTAGGCTCAAAGCGGGCCAAGGAACTGCTAGAGCGCCTAACGCCGAGAGAACAACAAGTGCTTGAACGCATCGTGGCAGGCCGACTAAATAAGCAAATTGCCGACGATCTGAACATCAGCATTAAAACCGTCGAGGCACACCGCGCAAACATTATGGACAAGATCGAGGCGCGTACGATGGCAGATCTCATGAAGACTGCTTTGGCAGCCCAAGAAGCCTAGATGCTATAATTTTTG
>JBDLQX010000003.1:0-4482 GCA_039800345.1 Pseudomonadota bacterium
GCCCGCGAGGCGGAATACTCCAGCCCATTAATGCCGTAGGTAGCCACAAGGTCTAGCCTGGGCAGCCGTTGATTTTTGGCATAGGCAAGCTGAATGCCTTCGCGCTCAAGATCGAGTTTGGCGCGGCGCAGGTCCTCGCGCCGGTCCATCGCCACCTGCAGAGCCGTCTCTAACGACGGTGCAGTAGAGAATGTACCGGGCAAAGAATCCACGGCCCGTAGCTGCGCCGCAGCGTCTTTATTTACACGCAGTACCATCGTCGCCAGCTTATTGGCGCGCTCATAACGGGCATGCTCAGACTCACTGTAGGCAGAGCGGTAGCGATCGAGCGCGCTCTCCACCTCCCATACGTCTGCCTCTGCGAGCCGCCCCTGACGCGCCAAGGCCTGGGCCTCAGCCAAGAGACGCTCCCCGTTGCGAATTCGCTCCTGCGCGGCCGTCACGCGTTGCTGCGCAACGATGAGATCGAGATACCCGAGGATCCCTTCCACCACCACATTGGATTCCACTTCGAGGCTAGATGCCAACGCGCCCTTGGACTCGATCTCGGCCACCCGGATGCGGGCATTGGTGACGCTAGGGCCAAAGTCTTTGAGAAGGGGCTGGGTGAGGCTCAGGCCGACCGTGCCACGATTGTTGCGCGCGCCAGGAGGCCGCGTGTCTTCCGGATCGGTCGCAGCGTTGTACTGGTCCACACTGCTAATGAACTGCGAGAGGCTGGTCTTGGCCTCTAGGGTTGCGCCGGTGGGAAGCAACTGCGACAGGCCCACGGTGAAGTCATTCCCGTCGCGCGAATAGATTGGCACCTCCTCGGTGTCTTGACCTCTTCCTACCGCTTCCTCGTACGTGCTTTTCTGCCGACTGAGGCTTCGGGTTGCGGCCACCGTAGCAACCGTGTCGTAGGCAGCGCGCGCACGCGGAACGCCGGTTGCTGCGATTTCTTGGGCAGTGCGCTTAGAAGCAATCGATTGGTTCTCCCTACGCAGCTGGGAAACGAACTCCTGAAGCGTCAGCCCTGTAGTCACGGACGTAGTCGATACCGTTTCTGGGCGACCCGCCTGGGCGTGGACCTCCGCCCCCGGTACAAGAGTTCCAAGACCGGTCGCAACCAACATAAACCCAAACCGGTAGGCACGACGCCCGAAAAGGCGAAACGGTACGAGAGAAGAATGCGCCATAGAAACCCACCTCACCTGTATAAACACTTATTTTTTATATTTAAATTCCTGAACTTAGGCGCAAAAGGCCTCGCTAATAGTCCCGCAGAACGGCAGAGGCGTCTACGGCACCTCTGCGACAACTTCCGACAATTAATGACAAGTTGCGACGCAAACCGACATTGAGGTGGCGGAAAAAACGCCACAATCGCGTCACCATGATTCCGCGTCTCTTCGCCCTGGGGTTTGCCCTAGTCGCCTGCCTTTCTCCAGCAAAGGCAGTGGTGCTCTACGCAGAGGACCGTCATGTGGAGCTTGCTGAGGCGGTCTCCTATTTGAAAGAGGCGCCAGGTCAGCCACTCTCTATCGCACAAATAGCGTCCGCCGAAGTTCAGAATCAATTCACACGCTGGCCGCGTGATGCGGGCCACCTCGCCCTAGGCTTTCAGGACGTGCCCGTCTGGATTCGGATCGATCTGCAGCGGGCGGCCGATGCGCCCGGGCAATGGCTACTGCAGGTGGCTGACGCCTACATCAACACCCTCGACTTCTATGCCGACGACCAACCCGTTGTACAGACCGGAAACCTACGAGCACTGAGCTCACGGCCCGTCTTTCATCGGTTCTTTGTTTTTCCGATCGAGGTTACGGAGTCCAAGAGGATCTTTTACCTCCGGGCCCAGTCTAGTTTCTCCCTCACTATTCCCTTATCCGCCTGGACACCCCAGGCCTTCTCACAACACACCCAGGCCACTCTGCTGTCGCAGTCCATCTATTACGGCGGACTGCTCATCCTGGCCGTCTACAACCTCTTCCTATTTCTTTCGCTACGAGACCGCCGATTCCTCTGGTACAGCCTCTACGCGCTAAGCATGAACTTTGCGATATTTTCTTCCAATGGCCTGGGCCGACTATTTTTCTGGCCCGAGGTGCCAGTGCTGGAGGACATCGCAGCGATGACCGCCTTTAGTCTCACGGGTTTCTTCGCACTCTCCTTCTCGCAGGGCTTTCTCAATAGCCAAGAGCTTACGCCGCGCACCCACAGGGTGATGGATATGTTGCGGCTGATCTATCTAGGCAACGCGCTCTTACTCTTGAGCACGGTATTCACAAAGATCCCCTATGCCTGGCTCTATCAGGTGGTCGCCATTTCCTCTGCCCTCACGGTCTTTTGCGTGGTCTGGGCGGGCTACACGGCATTCAAAGCCAAGGTTCCCGCCATCCGCTTTTTTCTGATTGGCTGGGGATTTCTCTGGATTGGTGTCATCGTTGCGGTCCTACGGGCATTCGGCGTGATTCCCACCACGGTGGTGACCTACTACGCTGTCCAGATTTCGTCGGGACTTGAGATGCTGTTTCTGGCCTTGGCACTCATCGACCTCATCAACCAAGAGCGACAGTCGCGCATACAGGCGCAGGCGCGTGAGATTGACGCCAAACGGATGTTGGTCGACACCCTAAAAAATGAAGAGCAACGACTCGAAAAGATTGTGCAGGAACGCACGGCCGAACTCGAATCCCGGGTCACCAGCGAGAAGCAGACGCTGCGGCAATACGTACGATTCGGCGCGCTTATCAGCCACGAGTTTCGTAATCCCTTAAGTATTATTGACAACCAGGTAGCCCTCATTCGTCGGGTTTCAAAGCCCTCACAAGACACCCTCGGCCGACTAGAAGCCATTCAGACTGCTACCCAACGCCTGGCGACCCTCTTTAACCAATGGATAGAATCTGACCGACTCCGGCATGCCCTCGACCAACAGGTCCATCTGGAGGAAACCAATCTGGCAACCTGGATCCCCGCGCTACTCACACAGCAACCGAACTATCAGCGGGAACACACCCTAGAATGTCGCACCACATCCTCTCGTATTCTCTGCCTCATAGACCCTGCCCTTTTTGAGACTGCTGTGCGCAACCTGCTAGACAATGCCTGTAAGTATTCCCCGCAACGGAGTCATATTCTCATCACGGTCTCCCTGAATGATGATTACGCCCTGGTGACGGTTTCGGATCAAGGCGACGGAATTCCTGCTAACGAGCGCGACAGAGTCTTTGACGATTACTATCGACGAACCTCAGACGTTTCTAGAGAATCGGGAGTCGGACTGGGGCTCCCATTTGTGAAGAGAATCATGGATCTCCATCATGGATTTGTACGCATCCTCGATGAACCGGGGCCAGGCGCAGTATTTCAGCTTGGCCTGCCCCTTCACCCGCCCGTAATCCACGAGGATAAGCACTAGCATGAATGTAGGTACGATCCCCTCGCCGCGTGTTCTGGTGGTAGAGGATGAGGCCGAGATTCTCGAGTCCATGGTTACCTTCATGAATCTAGAAGGCATCCAGGCGGCGGGTGTGCCAACCCTCTCCGCTGCGAAAGGCTGGATCGCAACACACCCAGTCGATATCTTGGTACTCGACCTGGGCCTGCCCGATGGCCATGGTCTACAGTGGCTCGAGGAGCATCGGGCGGGGCTCTCGGGCAAAGGCATCATCATTTGCTCGGCACGGGGGCAGACCGAGGATCGCATTGAGGGTGCACGCCAGGGGGCCGACCTCTATCTGGTGAAACCTGTGGCCTTGGAAGAACTCTGCCTGCTCATTAAAAAGCTGATGGCCAGGCTGGGGGTGACGGCGAGCAGCCCAAGAGTGTGGGTGCTTAATAAGCTCAGCTGGACCCTTCAGGCCCCCAACGGCAGTCAGGTAGAGCTGACCCGAAGCGAAATGATGCTCTTGACGGAACTGGTCAGTGCCGACGGACAGGCCGTTTCTCGTGACCAGATTGTTCGGCAGCTTGGCCACCAGCCCGAAACTTACGACTGGCGACGCATGGAGATCATGGCAAGGCGACTCAGGAACAAAGTGTCGGACACCATGGGCTGCGAACTACCGCTGAAGACCGTACACCGCTTTGGCTATGCGTTTGTCGACTATCTAACCACAGTGACCGAACGCCGGAATTCTTAAGTCGAGCGCGATGAGACGCGCTAACAAGCCTGGTTCTCGACCCCACCTCGCAGCAAGGTCGAGCAAAGCTGTATGCCGGTTTACTGCAGCATATCTTTACGGCGCTTTTTTGCAGAGCCGGAAGCATCTGACCCTGCGTCTTCTGCGGCAGGCTCTGAACCCGCTGTGGCAGCACCGGGCTTCTTGAGGGAGGCCAAGCGCTCGATCTGTGGCAATGAGAGGAGATGCGCATAGATTGCTGGCAGGTATTTCTTCTCGCGCAGCTCAAGAAACTTGGTATCAGAGAAGTTGTTCAGTCGCTCCTCGTTCACCACATAGCAGCCGGTGATGCTACGTACTTCGTTACCCGCATTCA
>JBDLQX010000004.1:0-18608 GCA_039800345.1 Pseudomonadota bacterium
CCACCGTTCATTGGAGCCAGCTACCCATTGATGCGATTGAACAGGTCGAGATTCGCAAAGCAGGGGGGGGAGTACTCTTCGGCGATCGGGCCCTTGGTGGTGTAGTCAACATCATTACAAAGCGGGAGCAAGACTCTGGAAACGCCCATGTGACCGTCGGGAGTTTCGGCACGCGGGTGGTGGGACTCCATAAGGCTGCAAGATTTAATGAGACCTCGTGGAGAGTATCTGCACAACAGGCCGAGACTGATGGGTATAGAGAAGGCGGGAAACAAGAGTTGCAGAGCGGGCAATTCGGGATCTCTCAGGCTACGCAGCTTGGCCTGTTTGGTGTTGCTATACGCGCATCACAAGAAGATGTCGACCGACCCGCCGCGATATCACTTTCAACATTCGAAGAAAATCCAAGGGTTGCGTCACTCACATCACCAGGATACTTTTACGCTGCGCGACGAAACGGCAGGGCAATCGATCTCACATGGCGTATGGATCACGGCAATGCCGAAGAGACTCTATCAAGAATCACCCGAGACACCTCGGAGAGTAGAGCCACCTACCTCAGCCCAACCTTCATTGGCGAGCCAATTATTTATGAGAATGAGAGAGATACTCTGGAGATACGTCGGTCAGACCGTGTCCTATCAGGACGACTTATCAGTGGGCTGGAGTATGTCGATGCAAGATCATCGTCAAATCGGAGTGAAAGAGCCCGGGTAGAACAGGTCTCATCCTCGGTTTATGCGAGCGCTGAGTTCCCTATTGAGATGAGCACGGTGAACACTGGAGTGCGACGTCAGTTCATCGAGAACCGTTTTCTCAACACCTCGACGTCTGCGGCAGAGATCGCAAAGCAATCTCTCACGAGTTGGTCTCTAGGTGGGATTACTCCGGTATTTAGCGGCCAGTTACGAGCCAATATTCAATCGTCTTTCGCATTCCCGACTGCTGACCAGCTCTACACCTATTCAGCCCGTTGGCAGGACTCCTTCGCCCCCCTCGATATCTTCCCTGGGGTAAAAGCAATGCGTTCTAACGAAATGCAAATCGCATACGCCCAGAGACTCAGTTCATCCGGGTTTCAAGCGGGAGTCCGGCACATCTTGATCAAAGATGAGATTGGAGAGCGACTGAACTGCCAGGGAATAGACATTTCCTGCAATACAAATCTGTACGACACTCGGCGGTCTATCTTCTTCTTTGCGGCCCAGGGGCGTCTGACACGCGATTTCTCGTGGTCACTCAATGCAGATCGCATTGAATCCGAAATCACCTCAGGGGCTTTTGTTGGTAGCGAGGTTCCAATGGTGCCTGGCATGGTCGCCAAGGCTGCCCTCTCCTTCAGTAGGGGGCAGAATCTATACCGCCTCATGGCGAACTATCGCAGCGACATGATTCAAAGCGGCGACAACGCGAATACCAAGTTTCGCATTCCAGCCCGACTAACCATGGATGCTGGCTACACCTTTAGCTGGCAATCGCAGCGAAGAGAGCTATCGCTCTGGGTTAGAAACCTCACCGACAGGCAGTACTTCGATTTCGCAGCCTGGGACGGATATAGCTCGGGGGTCTCTCCTGCCGACGGTCGATCTATAGATCTTCGATTCAAGCAATCCTTCTGAGGAGTGCGTTTGGGGAGGGCGAGCCTGCGCTTGACTCTGAGCCGCTTACGAACGTATTATAACAAAGTTATAACTTTTTGAGCGCTCATTCATTCAATGAAAACAAGCCTGCGTCGCATCGGAAACTCAAGGGGGGTTATTCTCCCTATCGCCGTACTTGAGGCGCTCGGTACGCCTGAGACCATGAATCTCACGGTAGAAAACGGTCGCATTGTCCTTGAGCCTCTCAAAGAACCGCGCAAGGGCTGGTTCGATAACGCTGCTTGCTACCCGTCGACGGAAGAAGAGCGCGCATGGGAATCTGCGCCGCTGTCCGACGACTCAGAGTGGGTCTGGTAATGAGGGGCAAGCGGCCTACGGAATCACCCGCATTAGAGGTGCAAGATCCTGCTGGTCGATTCCCGGAGCCACTTCAGGCGCAGGTCTGGTGGCTTGACTTCGACCCTTCCGTGGGCACTGAAATTCGCAAGAGACGGCCCGCCCTCATTGTTTCACCCAACGATCTCAATAGAAACTTACCCCGCGTCATCGTCGCGCCACTCACCACACACGGCAGACCGCTGGGTTGCCGACCCGAGGTGCGCTTTAAGGGTAAGCGGGCACGCATACTCTTGGATCAAATTCGGTCCGTAGACAAGTCCCGGCTCGTGAGTCCCATAGGAAAGATTGAAACCGACCTCTGGAAACCCATCCTCTTAGAAATGTTTGCCTAAACAGGCACCGCTAAAAACGCGACGGCTAGTGCAGATGCTGCCCGGCGGGTTCGCCTTCTTCGGGAAGTTCGGCATGCACCATCTCCCCATCGAGGTTGGGATAAAGCGGAGCGCCGCAGTCTTCGCAGTACTCCATCGGCAAACGCTGCCGAAGAAACTCCACCCGCTGAACCCCGGCCTCCTTGAGCGTGGACTCAATCTCTTCCACCACATCACTCATCTCGTCTTCAGCGCCCAGCAACGGCCAGACCACCCCATGCACCACCTCTTCGTCGTTACTCACCAAAAACGAGATGCGATACTCCTCGAGCTGCCGGTTATAGCAGCCCGCCACCACGGCCGAGAGCATTGGTGCGGTGATACCTAAGGTGGTGGTGAGAAAAGCCACGGAGGCAGAAACCGAAAACGGCCGGGCCGCCCGATCGGCGTCTCTGCAGGCTACGTAATAAGCGCGTGGCAGCATGGGCTCAAATCCGCAGGCAGGCAGCAGATGGGTAAGACTCTCCTGAGAAGCCTTTCTCCAGGCGGCCAAGACTTCGTCGCGGGTGAGGATGCCTTCCTGCCACCGAAAGATTGACTGGCCCTGCGGAACACTCGCCACACCTAAGACGTACCGCTGATCGGCAAGGAATTGTGCCGTCTCGCCTACCGACTGCGCGTTGATCGCCAGATGGCCTTTGGGAAGGTTCTGCGCCAGAGACAGTCGCAACTCGGCAGTCTCCCCAAAGCTCGACGGCAGCTGGTCGGGAGAGAAAAAGTAGTTCGCAAGCGCGATGTCTGCATGGTCCGAAAAGACATGCTCTGCGAGCGCAGCCTTTAATTCAGCCAAGACCGTGTCACTGACAGAGCGTGTGGGCAGGGGTAGACGAGACCAGGCCAAGACCGGCGCCGCAAATAACAAGAGGTCGCGCGGTCCGTCGCTAGCGGAGACTGTGCTGTGTTCCACGCGCCCCTCAATGGCATCAGCCAACTCCTCATAGGCCCGGGATTCCCGGTCGGCAAGCCGATCAAGGGCAGCGTTGAGCGACCCCTCATCCCCTTGCTCTAGAAGCGTGTCTATTTCTTGGTCTAAACGGTGCTCCCAGAAACGGTCCTCCGCACGACTTCCAGAGAGCGCAAGGCCTTCCGCAAGCTGAATGAGAAGGTCCGCTTCGCGGGAGGCACGGCCGCGTCGTGAAGAAGGGGATGTTTTCATAAAGAGTCTAAGCCGCCATGAGTTCACGAAGCACAAAGGGCAGGATGCCCCCGTGTTGGAAATAATCCACCTCGATCGGCGTATCGATTCTGCACAGCGCCGTGAACTGCATCTTTGTGCCATCTCTACGGGTGACTGAGACCGCCAGATCTTGCTGAGGCGAGAGGCCTGCAGGAATACTAATGTCGTAGACCTCCGTACCATCGAGCCGCAGCGACTGGGCGGAATCATTGCCCTTAAACTGCAACGGCAAAACGCCCATGCCAACTAAGTTCGAACGGTGGATACGCTCAAACGACTTGGCAACCACCGCGCGCACGCCGAGTAGCTGTGTGCCTTTGGCAGCCCAGTCGCGGGAAGACCCCGTACCGTATTCTTCCCCGCCGATGACCACGGTGGGAACGCCCGCCTTTAGATAGGCCATGGCCGCATCGTAGATAAACACCTTCTCACCCGAGGGCTGCATGAGGGTCAGCCCACCCTCTTCGCGGCTCCCGTCGGCCTTCAGCGGGAGCATGAGGTTCTTGATACGCACGTTGGCAAAGGTGCCACGCACCATGACATCATGGTTACCGCGACGCGAGCCATAGCTATTAAAGTCGGCCTTAACCACGCCGTTATCGACCAGATACTTACCGCCAGGTGACACCTCTTTAATTGAGCCTGCGGGCGAGATATGGTCGGTGGTGACAGAGTCTCCGAGAATCGCCAAGGCGCGGGCCCCCTGGATATTTCCGGAGGAGGAGGGCGTCATTGAGAAGCCGTCAAAGAAGGGCGGCCGGGCGATATAGCTTGACTTGGGCCAGTCATAGACCTGTCCCGCAGTACCCTCGATGTTATTCCAGAGGTGGTGGTCTTTCGTTAGGTCGCCATAGAGGCGCTGGAAGGTCTGCGGATCACGGGCATAACCCATGACGGCTGCCACCTCGTGGCTCGAGGGCCAGATGTCTTTCAAATAGACCGGACCATCCTTACCCTGTCCCAGCGGCTCTTTGCTGAGGTCTTTCTGTACCGAACCCGCAATCGCGTACGCCACCACCAGCGGGGGCGAGGCCAGGTAGTTGGCGCGCAGGTTGGGGTGAATGCGGGCCTCGAAGTTGCGATTGCCGGAGAGCACGGCTGCGCAGACCAGGTCTTCTTTCACGATGGCATCGTTGAACTCGGGCGCTAGGTCTCCCGCGTTTCCGATACAGGTGGTGCAGCCGTAGGCAGCGACGCTAAACCCGATCTGCTCCAGATAGGGCAGCAGGCCTGCTTTTGTCAGGTACTCGGTGACCACGCGGCTGCCTGGGGCCAAGGAGGTCTTGATGCGCTTGTTCACCGTAAGGCCCTTCTCCACGGCCTTCTTCGCGAGTAGGCCTGCGGCCAGCATCACCCCTGGGTTCGAGGTGTTCGTGCATGAGGTGATCGCAGCAATTAGTACATCTCCGTGGCCCAAGTCGGTTGTGCCCGCCTTGACGCGCTTCGTTAAATCCGCCGCGGGCTTTGCAAAGCCGTTCTCCGCAATGGGTTTGCTAAAGAGCTCGGCAAAGGTATTCTTCATCGACGACAGCTCAATGCGATCTTGCGGACGCTTCGGGCCAGCCAACGAGGGCTTGATGGTGGACAGGTCAAGCGAAACCACCTTGGTGTAATCGATCTGTCCCTGACGGGGAATGCCAAAGAGACCCTGTGCCTTGAAGTAGGCTTCGAAGGCTTCCACCTCTGCGGCCGTGCGGCCCGTGGCCTTCATAAAGTCGACCGTAACCGCATCGACCGGGAAGAAGCCCATCGTTGCGCCATACTCGGGCGCCATGTTCGCAATAGTGGCGCGGTCGGGCAGCGATAGCGTCTCGGTACCCTCACCGAAGAACTCCACAAATTTACCGACCACTTTTTCTTTGCGCAGCATCTCGGTAATCGTGAGCACAAGATCCGTCGCCGTGGTGCCCTCTGGCAACTTGCCGGTGAGATTCACACCAATCACGTCGGGGGTGAGGAAATAAAGCGGCTGGCCGAGCATCGCGGCCTCAGCCTCAATACCGCCCACACCCCAGCCCACCACACCGATACCATTGATCATGGTGGTATGGCTGTCGGTTCCAACGAGCGTATCGGGATAGCTGATGTTGTTCTTGGTGTGAATGCCGCGTGCCAGGTACTCCAGATTCACCTGGTGCACGATGCCAATGCCAGGGGGCACGACCTTAAAGGTATCAAACGCCTGCATGCCCCACTTCATGAATTGATAGCGCTCTTCGTTGCGCTGAAACTCCAGCTTCATGTTCAGATCAAGGGCGTCTTTGGTGCCGTAGTAGTCAATCATCACAGAGTGATCAACGACCAGATCGACGGGCACCAGGGGTTCAATCAGCTTGGGGTTCTTGCCCATGCTGTGGGCAACATTGCGCATGGCTGCTAGGTCGGCAAGCAGCGGCACGCCCGTGAAGTCTTGCAGGACCACGCGTGCCAAGACAAACGGAATTTCATCGACGCGATCAGCTGTGGGCTTCCAGTTCGCAAGTTGGCGTACATGGTCTTCGGTAACTTTCTTTCCATCGCAGTTACGCAGCACCGATTCGAGCACGATGCGAATCGATACGGGGAGTCGGGAAATGGGGCCGAGGCCTGCCTTTTCGAGGGCAGGTAGGCTGTAGAACTTATGGCTTGCGCCGAGACTAGTCTTGTAGTCCTGAAAAGTGTTGTGCAGATTATGTGACATGGTCAAAACGCTCCCTAAGGTGTGTAAATTCTGTAACTAAAAGAATGCTGCTTCCGCTGCGGAAGGCATGGCCCGGTGCATCGCGCGGGCTTTTTTTAAGAGTGTCCAAAAATACCGATAACTGGCCCGATCGTGCAGCTTCCCGCCAAAGGCAATAGGCCCCCAGTTGTTAGCCTGGGCGGCCAGCAATAAGGCGGCCGCTGCTGCGATCTCCGCATCGTCCGGCGCAAAGGCCTCCAGAATGGGTCTGATCTGCCCCGGGTGAATGCTCCACATGCGCAAAAATCCCATATGCCGAGCCTGACGGGCGTCTGAAAGCGTCTGTTCGATATTGTCGAAGTCTACCGTGGGATTGTGGGTGGGCGTTTTCCCCGCGGCATGACAGGCCGCGAGAATCTCCACCTTCGCCCGACGCAGCAGAGGGTGGTCGAACTGCCCGGGGCTGCGCATGGCCTCTGCCGATATCGCACCGTGGTGCGCGCTGGTGAAGTCCATCTGCCCAAACGACAGAAAACGAACCTCCGGCAAGGCGGCAAGTTCGAAGGCCTGCCTGACGGCCCCGTGGGTCTCTACGAGCAGCTGTACCGCTGGAAGCCGCTTACCGGCAGAGGCAAACGACTGGGCCGCATGGGCAATCGCCGAACAGGCCTCGGAGACCCCCGATACCTTGGGGATCGTGAGGTACGACAGAGGCGGCTGCAGCAGGTGAGCAAGCACATGTAGGTCATCGGCAAAGGCCGGGTGATCCAAAGGGTGAATACGACAGCCGATGTGGGGTGGGGGCTCTGCCTGATTCGCCACTGCGACAAGCGCCCGCACAGACTCGGCCTCCGCGCCCGCCGGGGCGCCATCTTCGAGATCTACCGTGATATCAAAGTCATGCCCCCGGGCCGCCTGAAGACCCAGGGCCTTAGTGAGCTTTTTGGGATCGCCCGCATAGTGCTCGCAGGCAATAACCGCCCCGTCCATGCCCCCAGTGGAGACCAAGACGTCTTCAGGATGAAGGCCCGCCATTGCCTTCTGCTTGCCGTGGGGTAACTAGCCGAGCAGGTGCTTCACGCCGTCTTGCTCCTCAAGCAACTCGTTGAGGGTGTGCGTTATGCGCTCACGAGAGAAGCTGTCAATCTCCAGACCCTGCACCACACTGTATTCACCATTGGCACAGGTCACGGGAAATCCGTACATCACATCTTTGGGAATCTCGTAGTCGCCGTTCGAGGCAATGCCCATGGTGACCCAGCGACCTGCCGTACCTAGGACCCAGTCACGCATATGGTCGATCGCGGCATTAGCGGCGGAGGCTGCCGAGGAGAGCCCACGGGCTTCGATAATGGCGGCGCCGCGCTTGCCCACGGTGGGCAGGAAGGTCGTGCGATTCCACTCCTCGTCATTGATCAGAGGCTTGACAGACTGGCCTGCGATCGTGGCAAATCGATAGTCTGCATACATCGTGGGGGAGTGGTTGCCCCAGACGCAGAGTTTTTCTATCTGCGAGACGGGCTTGCCTGTTTTTGCCGCAATCTGCGAAGCGGCCCGGTTATGGTCAAGGCGCAGCATCGCCGTAAAGTTCTTACGCGGCAGATCCGGCGCAGACTTCATGGCGATATACGCATTGGTGTTCGCAGGGTTACCCACCACCAGAACCTTTACCCCACGAGAGGCAGACGCATTCAGCGCCTTACCCTGGGCAGTGAAGATCTGGGCGTTGGCCGACAACAGGTCTTTACGCTCCATACCCGGACCCCGAGGGCGCGCGCCCACCAGCAAGGCGATGTCGGTGTCTTTGAATGCAGTCGCAGGGTCGCCGTGTGCCGACATGCCTGCAAGAAGCGGGAACGCGCAGTCTTCTAGCTCCATCATGACGCCTTTGAGCGCCTTTTGGGCCTTTTCATCTGGAATTTCGAGCAGTTGCAGGATTACGGGCTGGTCTTTGCCCAGCATTTCGCCACTGGCGATACGAAACAAAAGGCTGTAGCCAATCTGGCCCGCCGCGCCAGTAACCGATACACGCATAGGGGATTTCTGCGACATCTGGTGCTCCATTGCAAATAGGGTTAACAAAAGGAAAACGGAATTTTGGAAGACGCTGCAGTTTAGGGTTCACCCTAGGCGGTGTCAAAGGCGCCGCTCTATAATACGCATACAAAAAAATATTTCAGGGAGCGTGAATGTCAGAATTGCCGCGAAAGTCTCGCCCGCAGTTTCGGAATATCCATGTCAGTCAGATTCTGACCTACCGGTTGCCGATTACGGGGGTGATGTCTATTTTGCACCGCATCAGCGGTGCTGCCATGTTTCTGTCCTTACCCGTCATTGTCTGGCTCTTTGACCTGAGTCTCACCTCCGAACTGAGCTACGCCACACTCATGGACGTGACCGACTTGGTCATCGTCAAGCTCATCCTCTGCGGTTTGGCCTGGGCCTTCATCCACCATTTCTTTGGCGGTGTTCGTCATCTCATTAGTGACGTACACATTGGTATCACCAAAGAATCGAGTCCGCGCATTGCAACGGTTTTTATGGGGCTCAGCCTGGTGGTCTCGCTCTTGGCCTGGTTATCGATCTTCGGAGTTCTCTAATGGCAGACGCCCGTATTGGTCAGAAGCGCCTTGTGGTGGGCGCGCATTATGGTCTCAGAGACTGGCTTTCCCAGCGCATCACGGCTGTCGTGCTGGGCTGCTATAGCGTTGTACTGGTTGTGGCCGCGTTGCTTGCGCCGGAGCCTGGCTACTATGGTTGGTCTGGACTCTTCGCGCAGACATGGATGAAGGTCTTCACCCTGCTGGCATTTCTTGCTTTTTTTTATCACGCCTGGGTTGGGGTCCGGGACATATGGATGGACTACGTCAAGCCCTTATCGGTGAGACTAGCCCTCCAAACGTTCACGATTGTCTGGCTGCTCGGATGTGCAATCTGGGCCATTGAAGTGCTCTGGAGGGTCTAAGACATGGCAGAAGTTCAAATGCATCAAACCCGCCATCTGCCGCGTCGCCGTTTCGATGCGGTGATTGTGGGGGCTGGCGGTTCAGGGATGCGCTGTTCGTTGCAGCTGGCCGAGGCGGGGTTAAACGTCGCGGTGCTTTCAAAGGTCTTCCCCACGCGATCCCATACGGTGGCCGCCCAAGGTGGCATCGGCGCGTCATTGGGGAATATGAGCGAGGACAACTGGTACTGGCACATGTTTGACACCGTCAAAGGGTCAGACTATCTCGGGGACCAAGACGCGATTGAGTTCATGTGTCGTGAGGCGCCGAAGGTCGTCTATGAGCTCGAACACTTCGGAATGCCCTTTGACCGCAATCCCGACGGCACTATTTACCAGCGCCCGTTTGGCGGCCACACCGCCAACCTGGGCGAAAAGCCGGTACAGCGGGCATGTGCAGCCGCAGACCGCACCGGGCATGCACTGCTCCACACCTTGTACCAGCGCAACGTGCGGGCGCGCACCCAGTTTTTTGTGGAATGGATGGCCCTCGACATCGTGCGAGACAGCGAAGGCGCCTGTGTCGGGGTCGTGGCCCTTGAGATGGAAACTGGCGAGGTCATGGTGTTGGAAGGTAAGGTCACCGTGTTTGCCACCGGCGGCGCAGGCCGTATCTGGGCTGCCTCCACCAATGCCTTTATCAACACAGGCGATGGCATGGGCATGGCCGCCCGCGCGGGTATTCCGCTCGAAGACATGGAGTTCTGGCAGTTTCACCCCACGGGCGTGGCTGGCGCAGGTGTCCTGATTACTGAGGGGGTACGCGGGGAGGGCGGTATTCTGCTGAACTGCAATGGCGAGCGCTTTATGGAGCGCTATGCCCCCACCCTAAAAGATCTGGCACCACGCGACTTTGTCTCCCGCTCCATGGATCAGGAGATTAAGGAAGGTCGCGGCTGTGGTCCGAACAAAGACCATGTGCTGCTCAAACTCGACCATCTTGGCGCTGAGAAGATTCTTAAAAAGCTCCCCTCAATCAGGGAAATTGCGCTGAAGTTCGCCAACGTCGATCCCATTAAAGAGCCCATCCCCGTGGTGCCTACGATTCACTATCAGATGGGTGGTATTCCCACAAACATCTATGGGCAGGTGGTCGCCCCGAAGAACGGCAACCCCAATGAGATCGTGCCTGGGCTCTATGCCATCGGTGAGTGCGCCTGCGTCTCAGTGCATGGTGCCAACCGTCTGGGCACGAATTCATTGCTGGATCTCGTGGTCTTTGGCCGAGCCGCAGGTAACCATATTGTTGCCCAGAAGCTTCAGAGTGCCTCACACCGGTCGTTTCCAGAACACGGCGCAGATACGGCGCTTGAGCGACTGGCCCATATCGACCACTCTACGTCGGGCGAGAAGGTGCAAGATATTGCCGGCGATATTCGTCAGACCATGCAGACCTACTGCGGCGTCTTCCGCACCTCCGAGCTGCTCGCGGATGGAAAGCAGAAGATCTTGGCGCTTGCCGAGCGGGCTAAACATGTGCATGTGAAAGACAAGTCGAAGGTCTTTAATACCGCGCGTATTGAGGCGCTTGAGCTCGCCAATCTCGTCGAAACAGCCAAGGCCACCATCGTGTCTGCTGAGGCCCGCACGGAGAGCCGTGGCGCCCATGCCCATCGCGACTTCGCAGAGCGCAATGACGCGGAATGGATGCGTCACACCCTCTGGTACGCCGAAGGTAACCGCCTGGACTACAAGCCGGTCAATCTCAAGCCGCTCACGGTAGAAACCTTCCAGCCGAAAAAACGCACCTTCTAAGCACCGATCACTGGACACGCAGCAGATAAGGACATCAAGGTATGACCACCGCCACACGCACCGTTCGTTTTTCTATTTACCGATACGACCCCGACGTCGATGCCAAGCCGCGTATGCAAGACATCACAGTCGAACTTCAGCCCACCGACAAGATGCTGCTCGATGCGCTGATGCGTATTAAGGCGGACTTCGACGACTCCGTGTCTTTCCGCCGCTCCTGCCGTGAAGGCGTATGCGGCAGCGATGCCATGAATATTAATGGCAAGAATGGGCTGGCCTGCACCACAAATCTGCGGGAACTCAAAGAGCCGATCGTGTTAAAGCCGTTGCCTGGGCTGCCGGTGGTACGAGACCTGATCGTCGATATGACGCAGTTCTTTAAGCAATATCACTCCATTAAGCCCTTCCTGATTAACGACACACCGCCACCCGAGAAGGAGCGACTCCAGTCACCCGAGGAGCGTGAGGAGCTTGATGGCCTCTATGAGTGCATCCTCTGCGCCTGCTGCTCCACAAGTTGCCCCTCATTCTGGTGGAACCCAGATAAGTTTGTTGGGCCCGCGGGTCTGCTTCAGGCCTACCGGTTTATTGCCGACAGCCGCGACCAGGCTACGAGTGAACGGCTCGATAACCTCGAAGACCCCTATCGCTTATTCCGTTGTCACACCATCATGAACTGCGTCGATGTCTGCCCCAAGGGCCTGAACCCTACGAAGGCCATCGGAAAGATCAAGGAATTAATGGTTCGGCGGACGGTCTAGCGTCGCCCACCAAAAGACCGTCGATCGATTGAGAGGCGCTTTGTACATGACTCCCGAGAGCACGGCAGACGGCAGCCCCATAGAGGGTCATCTTTCCAGCGTCTCTGGCGATCAGCCCGCACCCGAAGACTGGATCCGCCGCATTCGATGGCGTGCCCGTCGGGGCCTGTTAGAGAATGACCTGCTGATTAGTCGTTATCTAGAGCATCGGGGTGATGCCCTAACACGAGACGATCACGATGGACTGGCCGAGATCCTCGAACTATCCGACAATGATCTTTTAGACGTGCTGGTAGACCGGAAACAGGCCGACGAAGTTGTTGTGAGCCCTAGGGCGCGGCGCGTAGTGATGGACATCAAGGGGACATAAAGATTCACCATTGAGCTTCGTCGTTTTACATAAAAATACAGTTACCACATCAGGGAAGGGCACCATGACTACAGAGCACAAGGCAACGCTAAGCTTTAGCGACGGCACTCCATCGGTTGAGTTTCCAGTACTCAAAGGATCGACCGGGCCCGATGTGATCGATATTCGTAAGCTCTATGCCCAGACCGGCAAGTTCACCTACGACACGGGATTTTTATCCACGGCGTCGTGCAACTCCAGTATTACCTACATCGACGGCGATAAGGGGCAGCTGCTCTATCGCGGCTATCCCATCGAACAGCTGGCAGTGCATTGCGATTTTCTCGAAATCTGTTACCTCATCTATTACGGCGAGCTGCCCTCGCCCGATCAGTACAAAGAGTTCAACTCGCTGGTCATGCACCACACCATGGTGCACGAGCAGATGCAGTTCGCAGTGCGGGGTTTCCGCCGGGATTCTCACCCCATGGCTATTCTCACAAGCCTCAGCGGAAGTATGGCCGCCTTCTACCCGGATAGCCTCGACATCAACTCGCCCGAGCAGCAGGACATCTCTTTTATTCGCCTGATCGCAAAGATGCCTACGCTTGCAGCCATGGCCTACAAATACTCGGTGGGGCAGCCGAATATGTACCCGCAGAACCATCTGTCGTATGCGGGCAACTTCATGCATATGATGTTCGCCACTCCTTGCGAAAAGTACGAGCCCAATCCCGTACTCGAGCGTGCACTCGACCGCATTCTTATCTTGCATGCCGATCATGAGCAGAATGCCTCCACCTCGACGGTGCGGCTCTGTGGATCTTCGGGTACGAGTCCCTTCTCGGCGATTGCAGCGGGTGTGGCCTGCCTCTGGGGCCCTGCCCATGGTGGCGCAAACCAGGCCTGCCTGGAGATGCTCGAGGAGATCCATGCCAACGGGGGGCTCGCTAAGGTGGGCGAGTTTATGGAGAAGGTGAAAGATAAGAACTCCGGCGCCCGTCTGATGGGCTTTGGGCATCGGGTCTACAAGAACTTCGATCCGAGGGCCAAGCTCATGCAGGAAACCTGTAAAGAGGTGCTTGCCGAACTCGGCCTAGAGAACGATCCGCTCTTTAGGCTTGCGATGGCACTGGAGAAAATCGCGCTGGAGGACGACTACTTCGTGCAGCGCAAGCTCTATCCCAACGTAGATTTCTACTCAGGCATCGTGCAGCGCGCACTCGGAATTCCTGTAAATATGTTTACCTGTATTTTTGCGGTGGCCCGCACCATTGGCTGGGTCTCGCAGTGGAAGGAAATGATCGTTGATCCAGAATATAAGATCGGGCGCCCTCGCCAGCTCTATACGGGGCTCACCGAGCGGCCAGTAAAGCCGTTGGAATCACGGTAATTTTTTTTTAGGTGGGGGCTCTGTGCAGGCCCCTTTTGTTCATTGGAGGAGGGAGTTAGGGAACTTTTAACTGTTGCAATCTGTACGGTGACTTCGTCATTACGCAGAGGGGTTCCCCGCATCGTTTCAGGCCATAGGCTAAGAAAGGTGAAGCAATCATGATGAAGAGCTTTCAGCTCAATTCGTATCTCTTTGGTGCCAACGCACCGTATGTCGAGGAGCTCTACGAGATGTACCTCGACAACCCAGGTTCGGTAACAGACAACTGGCGTCGCTATTTCGACCAGCTGCAGAACGTGCCGGCCACAAATGGAGACGCAGATACCCGCGATCTGCCGCATGCGCCGGTGATCGAGTCGTTTGCACAGCGGGCCAAAAATAACCAATTCTTACCGCGGCTGGCCGAACGGGATCTTTCGGTTGCGCGGAAGCAGATTCATGTGCAGTCGCTGATTGCGGCATATCGCTACCTGGGGAACCAATGGGCAGACCTTGACCCCCTAAAGCTGCGCGAGCGTCCTGCCATTCCCGAACTCGAACACGCCTTCTACGACTTCTCGGAGTCAGACCTCGACACCACCTTCCGCGCGGACAACCTCTACTTCGGCCAGGAGCAGATGAGCCTGAGGGAAATAATTCAGGCGCTCAAAGACACCTACTGCGGCAAGATTGGTGCGGAGTTTATGTATGTCTCCGATCCAGCCGAAAAGCGCTGGATTCAGCAGCAGCTCGAGTCTACCCGCACCAACCCGCACTTTCACGAAGACAAGAAAGTCAGCATTCTGAAGCAGGTCACCGCAGCCGAAGGGCTTGAGCGGTATCTGCACACCAAGTATGTTGGCCAAAAGCGTTTCTCATTGGAGGGCGGCGAGTCGTTTATTGCAGCGATGGACGAGCTCGTTGAGGCCTCCGGCGCCCGGGGCGTTGAAGAGATCGTCATTGGCATGGCCCACCGCGGGCGTCTCAATGTGCTGGTAAACACCCTGGGTAAGATGCCCAAAGACCTCTTTGCAGAGTTTGAAGGTAAGCACGCTGAAGACCTGCCAGCGGGCGATGTGAAATACCACCAGGGCTTCTCTAGTGACGTGTCGACCTCCGGTGGGCCGGTACACCTTTCGCTGTCTTTCAACCCCTCACATCTCGAGATCGTGAACCCCGTGGTCACCGGGTCAGTTCGGTCACGGCAAGATCGCCGTGGCGACCAGACCGGCGAGAAAATTCTGCCTGTGCTTGTGCATGGGGACGCTGCTTTTGCGGGGCAGGGCGTGGTCATGGAGACGCTCAACCTCGCGCAGACGCGAGGCTATGGTGTGGGCGGCACGATTCATATCGTGATCAACAACCAGATTGGCTTTACGACCTCTGACCCCCGCGATACCCGATCGACCCTCTACTGCTCCGATGTCGTCAAGATGATCGAGGCGCCCGTCTTCCATGTGAACGGTGACGATCCCGAGGCAGTGGTGTTTGTCACCAACCTCGCGGTGGAATACCGCACGCGGTTTAAGAAAGATGTCGTGATCGATATCATCTGCTTCCGCAAACTGGGCCACAACGAACAAGACACCCCGTCACTCACCCAGCCCATGATGTATCGGGCGGTGGGGGCGCACCCTGGCACGCGTAAGCTCTATGCAGACCGACTCGAAGCACAGGGCATCATTGCGCCCGGAGAAGGCGACGGCTTGGTGAAGGCTTATCGGGCCGCGATGGACGAAGGGCGCGGCACGCGCGAACCGGTACTGACCAACTACAAGAGCAAGTTCTCCGTCGACTGGGCCGCCTTCTTAAACAAGAAATGGACCGACGATGCCGACACGGGCCTGCCACTCTCCGAGCTACAAAGGTTGTCGGAGCGGGTCACGACCGTTCCACCAAACTATACCGTGCACCCCCTGGTGGAGAAAGTCTTAAACGATCGGCGGGCCATGGGCCGCGGTGAACTCAATGTCGACTGGGGTATGGGAGAGCACCTCGCCTATGCCTCGTTGGTGTCGAGTGGCTATGCCATTCGCCTCAGCGGCCAAGACTGCGGCCGCGGCACCTTTACCCACCGGCATGCGGTACTGCACGACCAGAAGCGCGAGCGTTACGACGCCGGCACCTATATTCCTTTGCAGAATGTGTCCCCCGAGCAGGCCAACTTTACGGTGATCGATTCTGTCTTATCGGAAGAGGCCGTGCTGGGGTTCGAGTACGGCTACTCCACCGCTGAGCCTAATGCCCTAGTCATTTGGGAAGCCCAGTTTGGCGACTTCGCCAATGGGGCACAGGTAGTCATTGATCAATTTATTGCCTCGGGCGAGGTGAAGTGGGGTCGCCAGAGTGGACTCACCCTGCTGCTTCCGCATGGCCATGAGGGCCAGGGCCCTGAGCACTCCTCGGCCCGGCCCGAGCGCTTCTTGCAGCTCTGCGCAGACATGAACATGCAGCTCTGCCAGCCCACCACGGGGGCGCAGATCTTCCATCTTCTGCGTCGTCAGATGATCCGGCCCTTCCGCAAGCCCTTAGTGGTCTTTACACCAAAGTCGTTGTTGCGCAACAAAGATGCCAGCTCGCCCTTAGATGACTTAGTGCACAGCCGCTTCCAGACCGTGATCGGCGAGGTCGATCCCACCATTCAGGCAAAGAAGATCAAGCGCATGATGGTCTGCTCGGGCAAGGTCTATTACGACCTCGTTACCCAGCGCCGGGAGCGCGAGCGTGATGACGTAGCGATTGTGCGGATTGAGCAGATCTACCCCTTCCCTCACAAGCAGTTTGCCAGCGAGCTGCGCAACTACCCCAATCTCACCGAGATCGTCTGGGTGCAAGACGAGCCGCAGAATCAGGGCTTCTGGTTCCAGGCCCAGCACTATCTGCGTGAGCACATGACAGACGGTATGAAGCTTGGATATGCCGGTCGCCCGGCGCTTGCAGCACCCGCATCGGGCTACTACGAGGTCTTTGTGAAGCGGCAAAAAGATCTCTTAGATGCCGCCTTCGCGCGCCTGAAGAATGCCCAGGTGATCTAGCCGAGCAGATCGCGCCTACCCAGACAAACATCATTTTCTTAATGTACAGACAGAGTGAGAGATAACAAAAAATGGCTATTCATGACGTAAAAGTTCCCCAGTTGTCCGAGTCGGTGGCAGAGGCCACCCTCTTGCAATGGAAGAAAAAGCCCGGCGAGGCTGTGACGCAAGACGAGACCCTGATTGAGATCGAGACCGACAAGGTCGTACTCGAGGTTCCCGCGCCCGCAAGTGGGGTGATGACCGAGGTATTGAAGGACGACGGGGGTAGTGTGGTCTCCAACGAGGTCATCGCCCGCATCGATACTGAGGCGAAGGCAGGCGCCGCGCCTGCGACCGCCAAGCCTGTCCCTGCGGCAGCAGTGGGTTCCGCGGCTTCAGGCGCGGGGGCCTCCGCGGGTATTGCCATGCCCGCTGCCGCTAAGCTCATGGCGGAATCAGGCGTGTCGGTCGCACAGGGTACCGGCAAAGACGGCCGCATTACCAAGGGAGATGTGCTCTCGGCGATGGCTACAAAGCCAGCTGCAGCCGGCAGCGCCCCTGCATCAATAACGTCTGTATCGGCAGTGTCCGCAATTCCTGCGCCGCCCGCAGGGAGCAGTCTGCCTCCGGTCTCAGCCACCTTTGGGCCCGATGCCATGCTCGAAGGTCGCCCAGAGCAACGCGTACCCATGAGCCGCCTGCGGGCCCGCGTCGCCGAGCGGCTGTTACAGTCGCAGGCCACCAACGCCATTCTCACAACCTTCAATGAAGTAAACATGGCGCCCGTCATGGCACTGCGTAAGCAGTATGTCGACCGGTTTGAGAAGGAGCACGGCGTGAAGCTCGGCTTCATGTCTTTCTTTGTAAAGGCGGCGGTGGCGGCACTGAAAAAGTATCCCGTGCTGAATGCATCCGTTGATGGGAATGACATCGTCTACCACGGCTACTTTGATATTGGCATTGCTGTGGGGTCGCCGCGTGGGCTAGTGGTGCCTATCATTCGCAACGCCGACCAGCTCACCTTTGCCGAGATTGAGAAAACCATCTCCGATTTTGGTGTGCGCGCCAAGGAGGGCAAGATCTCGCTGGACGAACTCACGGGCGGCACCTTCTCTATCTCTAACGGCGGCGTGTTCGGATCCATGCTCTCCACGCCAATCATCAACCCGCCGCAGTCTGCCATTCTTGGCATCCATGCCACCAAAGACCGGGCCGTGGTGGAAAACGGGCAGGTGGTAGTGCGCCCGATTAACTACCTCGCCATGTCCTACGACCACCGCATCATTGACGGCCGCGAGGCGGTACTCGGCCTCGTGACCATGAAAGAGGCCCTGGAAGATCCAGCGCGTCTGTTGCTCGAAATCTAAGGGGAGTCTGGTATGGCACAAGAATTTGATGTGGTCGTCATTGGTGCAGGCCCTGCGGGCTACATCTCGGCGATTCGCGCTGCGCAGCTGGGGTTTAAGACGGCCTGTATTGAGAAGTGGCTCACCCCCCAGGGGGATCCCGCCTTAGGAGGAACCTGCCTCAATGTGGGCTGTATTCCCTCCAAGGCGCTTCTGGCCTCTAGCGAAGAGTTCGAGAAGATTGCCCACCATGCAGACCGCCATGGGATTATGGTCAAGGGCGCGAGCTTCGATCTCAGTAAGATGCTCGCCCGCAAAGACGGCATCGTCTCAAAGATGACCAAGGGTATTGAGTTCTTGTTCCGTAAGAACAAGATCACCTGGCTGAAGGGTCACGGGCGGTTCACCGGTGAGGCCAATGGCCTAGTACAGCTTGAGGTGCACGGCAAAGACGGCGCAGAAGCCGTAGTCGCGAAGAACGTCATTGTCGCCACCGGCTCCAAGGCGCGGCATCTGCCAGGGGTCGCCGTCGACAACAAGATCGTCTGTGACAATGAGGGTGCGCTTGCCTTTGACTCTGTGCCTAAGAAGCTTGGCGTCATTGGTGCTGGCGTCATCGGCCTGGAGCTCGGGTCCGTGTGGCGTCGTCTGGGGTCGGAGGTTACGGTACTTGAGGCCACGCCGCAGTTTCTCGCAGCCTGCGACGAGGCAGTAGGCAAAGAGGCCTTTAAGCTCTTTACCGAGCAGGGGCTAAAGATCGAGATGGGCGTGAGTATTGGCGAAATCAAGTCTTCCGC
>JBDLQX010000005.1:0-20543 GCA_039800345.1 Pseudomonadota bacterium
AATCCCTGCTCTTTGGCGTTGTTGATAAACGACTGCACCTGCCTGGGCGGATACTTCTCGTCATCCACACCCAGGGCCTTCATCAGTCGCTTGACCGCAGAGAGCTGGTCTTGGCTATCGAGGATCTGAAAGGTGGCAGGTAAGGCGGCATCGCGATGGTGGGCTCGCAGCAGCCGATTGCAGAGGCCATGGAAGGTGCCCACCCACATGCCTTTGAGGTTCACCGTCAGCATGCTTGCCAGGCGACCGAGCATTTCTCGGGCGGCCTTATTTGTAAAGGTGACTGCGAGCAGCCCATAGGGGCTCACCTGCCCCGTGGAAATCAGCCAGGCAATGCGGGTCGTGAGCACGCGGGTCTTGCCACTGCCCGCACCGGCCAGGATCAGGGCGGGTTCTGACGGAAGGGTGACCGCCTCTAGCTGCGGCGGGTTTAGGCCTTGTAAAAGGCGCGCGTGGTGCGAAGAAGAGCGGGCATCGGTCATCACAGCATTGTAGAGGGGTCGGTTTCCCGCGGCCTGCGGCGCCGCCTGAACGGGCTAAAATACGCGCTTCCTCTGCCGTTCCCCTCCCCGAACCCTCTTTTCTTGAAGACTGCGCACCATGTCGATTGACCATGCCCTCACCGGGGGCTACGACGCCAAGACCCTCGAGGCTGAGATTCAAAAGCAGTGGCAGGTGGCCGATGCCTACCGCGCCACGGAGCATGACCCCCGATACCCCAAAGGCAAGTATTACGCCTGCTCCATGCTGCCCTACCCTTCGGGCAAGCTGCATATGGGCCATGTGCGCAACTACACCATTAATGACGTCATGGCCCGTGCTCTGCGTATGCAGGGCTACAACGTGCTCATGCCCATGGGCTGGGATGCCTTTGGTCTTCCCGCAGAAAATGCAGCCATGGCCAACAAGGTGGCCCCCGCGGCCTGGACCTACGACAACATCGCCTACATGAAAAAGCAGATGCAGTCGATGGGGCTTGCCATTGACTGGTCTCGCGAGTGCGCGACCTGCAGCCCCGAATACTATCGATGGAACCAGTGGTTGTTTCTAAAGATGCGCGAAAAAGGCATCGCCTATCTCAAGACCGGTACGGTGAACTGGGACCCCATCGACCAGACGGTATTGGCCAACGAGCAAGTCGTCGATGGACGAGGCTGGCGGTCGGGGGCGGTGGTGGAAAAGCGCGAGATTCCCATGTACTACCTGGGCATCACCCGTTATGCCGACGAACTGCGTAACGATCTTGAGGGCCTAGGCTGGCCCGAGCGGGTCAAGCTCATGCAGGAGAACTGGATCGGAAAGTCGGTAGGCGTGCGGTTTGCGTTTCCCCATACGATTTCCGATGCCGCGGGTAAGAACATTCACGACGGCAAGGTCTATGTCTTTACCACCCGTGCCGACACGATCATGGGCGTGACCTTTATGGCGGTTGCCCCTGAGCATCCCATCGCGGAGGCGGCGGCGCAGAACAATTCCGCCCTCGCCAACTTTGTCGCGGCCTGCAAGGCCGGCAGTGTGGCGGAGGCCGATATCGCCACGCGCGAAAAAGAAGGTATGGACACGGGCTTTACCGTCTCCCATCCGCTCACCGGGGCACCTGTTCCGGTCTGGGTTGGCAACTATGTGCTCATGAGCTATGGCGATGGCGCAGTCATGGGTGTTCCGGCTCACGATGAGCGCGACTTTGCCTTTGCATTGAAGTACGACCTGCCCATTCGTCAGGTGATCGCCCCGCGCTCCGAGCAGGCCCCTGCCCAGGCGCCCTTCGATGCAACGCAGTGGCAAGACTGGTATGCCGACAAAGACCATGTGGCCTGCGTGCACTCCGGAAAGTACGACGGCCTGGGACACCACGATGCCGTAGAAGCCGTCGCCCAAGACCTGATGGCCCAAGGGCTCGGAGAGAAAAAGACCACCTTCCGCCTGCGCGACTGGGGAATCTCACGGCAGCGCTACTGGGGCACGCCTATTCCCATCATTCATTGCCCGTCGTGCGGTGAGGTTCCCGTTCCCGAAGAAGACCTGCCCGTGGTGCTACCGGAAGATCTGGTGCCCGATGGCAGTGGCAATCCGTTAAACAAACACGATGCGTTTTTGAAGGTGGCCTGCCCCGGCTGCGGCACCGCGGCGCGGCGCGAGACCGACACCATGGACACCTTCATCGATTCGAGTTGGTACTACATGCGCTATTGCTGCCCAGACCAGAGCCACAGCATGGTCGACAGCCGCATCGACTACTGGATGCCCATGGACCAGTACATCGGGGGGATCGAGCACGCGGTGCTGCACCTGCTCTATGCCCGGTTCTGGACCAAGGTGATGCGGGACCTGGGGCTTGTGAAATTCGATGAGCCCTTTAGCAACCTGCTCACGCAAGGAATGGTGCTCAACGAGACCTACTATCGCGAAGACACGGCCGGCCGCAAGACCTGGTTTAACCCCGCGGATGTCGATGTCAGCTTTGATGACAAAGGCAGGCCCCATGGGGCTGTGCTCAAGGCCGATGGCAAGCCCGTGCAGATTGGCGGCACCGAGAAGATGGCCAAGTCGAAGAACAACGGCATCGACCCGCAGGCCCTGATCGATCGCTACGGCGCAGACACCGCCCGGCTCTTCACCATGTTTGCCTCGCCACCTGAGCAGACCCTGGAGTGGTCAGACTCTGGTGTCGAAGGCGCGCACCGTTTTCTCAAGCGGCTCTGGGCGTTTGGGCAGACCCATGGTGCCTGGCTGACCCAGACCAGTCCCAGTAGAAGCGCAGCCACCGAGGAGGCCAAGACACTGCGTCGTGAGATGCATGGCCTGTTGCGCCAGGCCGACTTTGATCTGGGGCGAAAGCAATACAACACGGTGGTCTCTGCCTGTATGAAGATGCTCAATACCCTAGAGGCAGCAGCCAAAGGTGGCCATGAGGGTGCCGTCGGCGACCTCTCGCAAGATCTTAAGGAGAGCCTCCACGAAGGTCTCAGCATTCTGCTGCGGCTGCTCTATCCGGTGGTACCCCACATCACCGACCGGCTCTGGACAGACCTCGGCTATGGCGCTTGCGCTGGGGCAATTCTGAATGCGCCCTGGCCCGAAGTAGATACCGCAGCCCTTACCCGCGAGACCATCGACCTGATGCTCCAGATCAACGGCAAGCTGCGTGGCAGCCTCACGGTCGCTGCCCAGGCGAGCCAAGAAGAGATTGTCTCGGCCGCCCTCGCGCACGAGAGTTTCGAGCGCTTCGGGGAAGGGCGTCCCGCGAAGAAGACGGTCGTCGTACCAGGCCGACTCGTGAACATCGTGGTCTAAGGAAAGGCGGTCCTTCTTTGACTGCGCGTGACATGCACCCCCTAGCGAAAAAACCTCTGGCCCTTCACGGCCGTCGACGGTGGCTGCTCTCCACAACGCTGACCCTGGGCGGGCTCCTTACGGGCTGTGGCTTTCGTCTGCGCAGCAGCCGCGAGCCCATTCGGTTTACCCAGGCCCTCGTCGTCGACTCGACGAAAGGGGGTTTTCGATTGGCAGAGGACTTACGGCGTGAGCTTACAGCCCGCTACGGCGTCGCCATGGTTACCCGACGGACCGATGCGCAGGTCGTGATTCATCTCGATGAGGTCCGACAGAACAGACTGGTGGTGGGGTTCTCAGGGGCAGGACGGCCGCGAGAAGTCGAGCTGCGCATCGAACTGCTCTTACGCATCGAGAACGCCCAAGGCACGCTGCTGCAGCCCGCTGGGGTTCTGGAGTTGCGGCGCACCGTGGCCGTCAACGATGCCGAGGTGCTCTCCACCGATGAGGCCGAGCGGTTTCAGCTCAACGCCATGATCCAAGACCTCCTTCAGCAGATCATTCGTCGACTCGGACGGCTTGAAGGCTATGCAACTCCGCCTCGATCCCCTTAAGCCCGCGCCCACGCTTCAGGCGCTAGAGCGCCTCGCCACAGGCCCTAAGCCGCCCGGTAGCTGGGCGGTCTGTGGCGATGACCCTCTGCTCACCCAGGAGGCCACGGACGCAATACGTCGGCTGCTTTCGGCCGAGGGCTTTGGCGAGCGGGTGAGCGCCACTCCCGACCGCAGCTTTGACTGGAAGTCTTGGATCGTCGAGGCCGCAGCACCCTCGCTCTTCGCACAGCGACGACTTCTGGAGATGCGGCTGCCCACGGGTAAGCCTGGCCTTGAAGGCGCCAAGCGGCTCGGAGAATGGGCAGAGCGGCCTGCGCCAGAGACAGTGTTGTTGTTGCACCTGCCGCGACTGGATAAGACCCTGGCGGGTAGCAGCTGGATGACGAAGATTTCTACGCAGGGCGTGGTGGTTATAGTCGATGCGGTCGGCCCAGGACAGATGTCACGATGGCTCGAACAGCGACTGGCAGACCAAGGCCTGCGTGCGGGCCAGGGGGTGATTGCCTTTCTGGCCGAGCGGTTTGAGGGTAACCTCGCCGCTGCCCATCAAGACATTCTCAAACTCGGATACCTTCCGCGGGCCCAGCCAGAGGCGCCACTTGACCTCTCTGAGGTACAGGCCCTGGTCACGGATCAGGCACGGTTTAGCCCCTTTCAGGTTGGCGAACTGCTCTGCGCCGACAACCCCCGCCGGGCCATTCGGGTTCTGCGCGGACTCAAAGAAGAGGGTGAGCCCCTGCCACTGATCCTCTGGAGCGCGGCGCAGGCCTGCAGGCGTCTGAGCCCGAACCGTGCAGGCGAGGCCCTGCGCGAACTAAGCCGTATCGATACAATGGTGAAAGGGCTCAGTCGTGAAGATCCATGGCTGGCGCTCGAACGATTAGCGCTTCGCCTCGGTGGAGCGACGTAGGAACACAAGAACCCGTCTTCTGCAGGGTAAGCCCCACGCACACGTTTTGGTCTATGAACCCGCCCGATACCGCTCACCTCATGCATGCGCTGGGACAGATGGCCCGAGAGGCCTCACGCGCCATGGCACGGGCATCGACACAGCAAAAAAATCTCGCGCTGCGCCTTCTGGCAGAGAGAATTGAAAAGGGGCTGGCCGAGATTCAACAAGCGAATGAACAGGATCTGCAGGCCGCTTTAGCGGCCGGGCAAGATGCAGCCTTTGTCGACCGATTGCGGCTCTCTCCTGCAGCGGTGCAGGCCATGGTCACTGGTCTGGGGCAGGTGGCCTCGTTGCCCGATCCAGTGGGGGAGATCGCACAAATCAAGACTCAGCCCTCCGGTATTCAGGTGGGACAGATGCGGGTTCCTCTGGGCGTCGTGGGCATTATTTATGAGTCCCGGCCCAACGTGACGATTGATGCTGCAGCCCTCTGCCTGAAGTCTGGTAATGCCACCGTGCTGCGCGGGGGCTCAGAGGCCTTTCATTCCAACCAGCTTCTGGCGCAGTGGATTCGCGCGTCGCTCGTTGCCGTGGGCCTCCCCGAAGCCGGTGTGCAGGTGGTACCAACCACCGACCGGGCCGCCGTAGGTGCCATGATCACCATGCCCGACTACATCGATGTGATCGTGCCCCGCGGAGGCAAGAGCCTTATTCAGCGCATTAGCCAAGAGGCAACCGTACCGGTAATCAAACACCTCGATGGTATCTGCCATGTCTATGTGGACGATGAGGTGGATCTCGAGATGGCCTGGCGGGTGTCCGATAACGCCAAGACGCAGCGGTATGCGCCCTGCAACACCATGGAGACGCTGCTGGTGGCCAAGGGCATTGCTCATGTATTTCTGCCGCGTATGGCAGAGATCTATCTCGAGAAGCAGGTGGAGCTGCGTGTCTGTTCAGAGACGCGTGCGGTGCTGCAGGCCCACGGCGTCGCACCCAGACATCTCAAAGACGCCACGGAAGAAGACTGGTCTACCGAATACCTCGGCCCCATTCTCTCGGTTCGCATCGTAGATGGGCTAGAGGCGGCCATGTCCCACATCGAGCGCTATGGCTCGCACCACACCGACAGCATTCTCACCACAAACCACCAGAGGGCCATGCGGTTTTTACGCGAAGTGGATTCTGCCTCGGTCATGGTCAATGCATCCACCCGTTTTGCCGATGGGTTCGAGTATGGTCTCGGCGCGGAGATTGGCATCAGCACGAATAAGCTGCATGCACGCGGCCCGGTGGGTCTTGAAGGCCTCACGACCCAGAAGTGGATCGTCTTGGGCCACGGTGAAATTCGCACCTAAGGTTTTCAGTCACACGCCATGCTCTGGGTCAAAGCCTTTCACATCATCTTCGTGACCAGTTGGTTTGCCGGCCTCTTCTATCTGCCGCGTATCTACGTCAACCTGGCGATGGTGCCGGAAGGTCCCGAAGGACAGGCGGAGCGAGATCGGCTCCTGGTGATGAGTCGCAAGCTCTACCGGTTTATGGGTCCGCTGATGGTGCTCGCCTTGGTGCTCGGGTTGTGGCTCTGGCTCTATTACGGCATCGGCCTGGGCGGAGAGGGCAACGGCTGGATGCACGCCAAACTCGTGATCGTGGTCTTTCTGCTGGGCTACCACCATCTGCTGGGACGACAACTCAAGCGGTTTGCGCAAGGCCAGAATCCGCACAGCCATATCTGGTATCGCTGGTTTAACGAACTCCCAGTACTTCTTCTGTTCGCAGCGGTTGTACTGGTGGTGGTGAAGCCCTTTTGATTCACTCCGCATTTGCCGTCTGCCCGGCGGGCCTGGAAGACCTGCTCCTAGAAGAACTGCAAGGCCAGCCCGGTATTTCTGAAGCCTCCAGCGGCCGAGGGGGGGTCTGGTTCCGTGCTGAGGCCACTGCGATTGCCCGGGCCAACCTCTGGTGCCGTATCCCCACACGCATTCTTTTGGCGGTGGAGCAGTTTCGGCTGCGCCGGGCCGAAGACCTGATAGAAGCCGCACGACGCGTGCCCTGGGAGCAGTACTTCGGGCCCGACCAGACCTTTCGAGTCGATGTGAATCAGGCGCGCCGACCGCTCTTTGCACTCGCCCCGAATTTTGCAGTGCTCAAAATCAAAGACGGGGTCTGCGATCGGTTTCGCGAGCTTACCGGCCGCAGGCCCTCCATCGAGACACAGATTCCCGACCAGCGGCTGTGGCTCTTCATTGACGGTGAAAAGGCCACGCTCTCGATGGATACCAGCGGCGAGCCGCTCTTTAAGCGCGGTTGGCGTATGGCCAAAGGCCAGGCCCCGCTGCGTGAGAATCTGGCGGCAGCGCTTGTTGCGGTTGCTCAGTGGCAGCCGAGTCAGCCGCTCCTGGACCCCTTCTGTGGGAGCGGCACGCTACTGATTGAGGCCCTGCAGCGGGCCGCCGGACTTGCACCAGGCTTTCACCCCAGCCGCGTTCGGTCTTTTTCTTGCGAGCAATGGGGGCCGCGTTCTTCCTTTGGCCGCGTGCCCTGGGCAGGCCTGCGGCAGGAATGTGCTCTGGCCTGGCAGTCTGCCGAAGAGACTTTTAGAAATCGCTCGCTGCAGATCGTGGGCCGAGATCTGGACAGCCAGGCAATTAAAGCGGCCCAGGCCAATGCAGCCCGGGCATTGCCTGCAGGGCTTGCCGAAAAAATTCTCTGGCAAGAGGCCGACTTTGCCCATGCCGATGCGCCTGCGCCCTCGGGTCTTTTGATTACTAACCCACCGTACGGCGAACGGCTGGAAATTGTAGGCATGGACGACAACCGGCAGTTTAGCGAGGTGCTTAAGCGCCACTACGCGGGCTGGACAGCCTGGGTTCTGGCCCACGATCTGAAGTTCGACAGCACCATTCGGCTCAAGGCTACGCGGCGTATGCCCGTTTTTAACGGCGACCTGGAATGCCGTTGGATGCGGTTCGATATGGTGCAGGGGTCTGCCCGCCAGCCGTCTGCGCCGCAGCCCAACTCCGCCACACTGCCCATATGACCGATGCCATTGCTGAGCGTCTGGCGCAGGTACGCGAACGGATACGGATAGCGACTGAGGCGGCGGGCCTGCCCGCAGCCTCGGTGCAACTCCTCGCGGTCTCCAAGACCTTTGGCCCTGAGGCCGTGCTTGCAGCAATGGCGGCGGGGCAGCGCGACTTTGGAGAGAACTATGTGCAGGAGGGGGTGGCAAAGGCCCAAGCCGTGGCCGACAGGGGCGTGCGATGGCATTTTATTGGCCCACTGCAGAGCAATAAGACACGAGACGTCGCGACCCACTTTGACTGGGTACATTCGGTAGACCGATTCAAGATCGCCGAGCGTCTTGCGAGTCAGCGTCCTGCCACATTACCGCCCCTGGAGATCTGCCTGCAGGTCAACCTCGACGCAGAGCCCACAAAGTCGGGTGTGCCACCGACGTCGGTGCACGAGGAACTCCAGGCCCTCGCACGCCTCGCGGCACAGACAGGGCGGCTACGATTGCGGGGCCTGATGGCGATTCCCTCGCCAGAACCCGCGTTGGCGCAACAGAGGGCTGCCTTTGGGCGCCTACGTGCGCTTCTCAAAGAAGCGCAGCTAACCGTGGGCAAGGCTTATACGACCTCGGCCGTTTTATTAGATACGCTCTCTATGGGAATGTCGGCAGACCTAGAGGCTGCCATTGCCGAATCCGACCCCGAGTGTGTGACCTGGGTACGGATTGGCAGTGCAATTTTTGGTCAGCGTGGCTGACCCGAACAACAACCGAGCTTTAGGCAGCAACGGCCTTTACCGCAGCAGCCAGACGGCTCTTATGGCGGGAGGCTTTGTTCTTGTGCACGATCTTCTTGTCGGCAATACGATCAATGACGCTTGAGGCAGCGGAAAAGGCAGCGCGAGCCTCTTGGGCATTGCCCTGGGCGACAGCCTTGCGCACAGACTTAACAGCCGTGCGATAGGCAGAGCGAAGACTTGCATTGACAAGCCGACGCTTCGCGGCTTGACGGGCGCTCTTGCGAGCAGAAGCGGAGTTGGCCATGGGGATTCCTGAAGGGCTAAAAAGCCCTAAACTATAGCCGTTCTTATGAATCTTCTCAAGACGGCCGCCACGGTCAGCGGACTCACCCTGGTTTCAAGAATCACCGGGCTCGCCCGTGAGGTCTTGACCGCCAGTATTTTTGGGGCTGGCGCCCAGACCGATGCCTTTTTTGTCGCCTTTCGGCTCCCCAATCTGCTTAGGCGGCTTTTTGCCGAAGGCGCGTTTAGCCAGGCATTTGTTCCCGTACTCGGGCAGGTCAAGGCCCAAGAAGGGGAGGAGGCGGCCCGCCGGCTTGCGACGCGGGTAGGGCTGTTTTTGTTTCTCGCCTTAAGCGTTATCACCATCGCGGCGATCTTCACCGCCCCAGCGTTGGTCTGGGTGATGACAGGCGGATTTGGCGGCGATCAGGCACGGTTTGATCTCACCGTGGCATTAACGCAATGGATGTTTCCTTACATCGTGATGATTTCTCTGGTGGCCTTGGCCGCGGGGATACTGAACACCTGGTCGGAATTTCGGCTGCCTGCCTTTACCCCGGTACTGCTGAATCTGTCCTTTATTGCGGCGGCCCTCTTCCTCGCGCCACGACTTGCCGAGCCCATCTGGGCCCTCGCGGTGGCCGTCTTGGTGGGGGGAATGGCGCAACTGGCCCTGCAGGCGTGGGGGCTCTGGCGGCGGGGCCTACTGGCCGAGGTGCCCGGGCTGCTGCGCCGCCCAGTATCGTCTCTGCGAGAAACCTGGCAAGACCCGATGGTCCGGCGGGTACTCACCCTGATGCTGCCTGCCACGCTGGCCGTATCGGTAGCCCAGATTAGCCTCGTGATCAATACCCATATTGCCTCTCGGCTCGAGACGGGCAGTGTCTCGTGGCTCTCCTTCGCCGATCGGCTCATGGAATTTCCCACCGCCCTACTCGGGGTGGCCTTGGGGACCGTGCTGCTGCCCAGCCTCACCCAGGCCCACGCCCAGGGCAGCCCAGAGCGGGTCTCGGCGCTGATCGACTGGGGATTGCGGCTCGTGGTGGTCTTGGCCATTCCCGCAGCCGTAGGGCTCGCGATTCTGGCAGAGCCCCTGACAGCGAGCCTCTTTCACTACGGGGCCTTCACGGAAAAAGACATGGCCATGACCGGCGCTGCCATGCAGGCCTATTCGGTCGGCCTTCTCGGGCTCGTTGCCGTCAAAGTCTTGGCGCCCGGATTCTATGCCCAACAGAATATCCGCACGCCGGTGAAGATTGCGTTGGCAACCCTCGTTCTCACCCAGCTGCTCAATCTGGTGCTGGTGCCCGTCTTTGGGCATGCGGGCCTCGCCCTGGCGACGGGCCTCGCGGCCTGCTTTAACGCCGCCGTCTTGTGGTGGCGCCTTCGTGCACGCGGAACCTACCGGGCAGCGCCGGGCTGGGCCATGGTCTGGGTGAGGGTCGCCATTGCCTCAGCGGTGATGGGAGCAGCCTGCTTCTATGCGGCCAGCCAACTCAACTGGGCTGCGGCCCAGGCCTCCCCCTGGCTTCGGATTTCTACCCTCTGCGGAATCTTGGCGATGGCCGTGGTTCTCTATTTCGGCTCGCTCAGCCTGCTTCGACTCTCCTGGCGTCGTCTCCTGAAGGCACCGCCAGAGACACCCGCCCACCCCGTGAAGGAGCCCCGACCATGACCTCGCCCTCCCCTGCGCTTCCCATTCTTTTTATCGGCGGCGGAAACATGGCCCAGGCCATCGTCACGGGCATGCGTCAAGCGGATGCCAGCGTGACGCGGTATGACATTACGGTTGTGGAGCCCGACGAGACCTGCCGTGCCGTACTCGCCCAAAAATGGGGGAGCGCCGTTCGGCTGCACGCCAGCCTTGCGGATATGCAGGCGAGCCCGGCAGACAGTGTCTCTCCTCTCAATCAGGGCCTGGCGCAAAAGCCCGCCTGGATTGTGCTGGCGGTGAAGCCGCAGCAGGCACAAGAGGCGCTCGCACCCGTGCGCGCGGCCGTCTCCACCTGGGGAACCTCTCCCACGCTGCTGTCCGTTGCGGCCGGGGTCACCATTGCCAGTCTTAGCCGCTGGTCAGGTATCGAAGCGGTCGTTCGTACCATGCCCAACACCCCTGCCATGGTGCAGCAAGGGGTCACCGGTGCCTATGCCGTACCGACAATTCCCGAGGCGGCCCGACTGCAGGCCGACACCATGCTGCAGCGGCTTGGCACGGTGGTCTGGGTAGAAGAGGAACATCGACTCGATGCCGTGACGGCACTGTCTGGCTCGGGGCCAGCCTATGTGTTTTATTTTCTGGAGGCTTTTGCAGCAGCCGGAGAGTCGCTGGGCCTTCCGAAAAAAGACAGCGAGACACTGGCCCTGCAGACCCTTAAAGGGGCGATTGCCTTACTTGAGCAGACCCAAGAGCCCCCTGCCGTATTGCGCACGAAGGTGACCTCCAAAGGCGGCACCACCGCTGCAGCCCTGGCGGTCTTAGAAAAAAATCCTGGCCTCATGGGCCTGATGCACTCCGCGCTGACCGCGGCCCACCAACGGGCCCAGGAAATGGCGAAAGACTACGCAGCCTGAAGCGCGAAGTCGATGACCATGCCGGCCCACAACGCTGCACCAACCCAGTGGCTCTTGAGAAAGACGTAGAAGCTGTCCTCGCGGGTTCGACTCCGTAGACGAGATAAGAGCCTCACGGAATACCCCGCAGCCAGTACCCAGGCGGCCATGTAGGGAAGGCCAAGAGGCAGATAGATGGGGAGCAGGGCCATTCCAAGCAGAAAGAGCACCTGTAGAACGGCCACTGCGGGCCAGTCGTAGCGCCCAAAGCTAATGGCACTGCTCTTCAGACCCAGTCGCAGGTCGTCGTCCCGATCCACCATGGCATACGCGGTGTCATAGGCCACGACCCAGGCGAGATTCAGTAGCCACAACACCCAGCCGATGAAGGGCACCTGGCCCAGGGTATCGGCGAAGGCCATGGGAATACCAAAGCCAAAGGCCATCCCAAGAACAATCTGGGGATAGGGAAAGAACCGTTTAAAGAAAGGGTAGGCAGCCGCCAGGAAGGCAGCGACCAAGGCGTACTGCTGGGCGAGTTCGTTGAGAAAGAACAGCAGGCTTGCGCTCGCGGCAAGCAAGGCACAGGCATAGAGACCAGCGCCAATGACCGAGACCGCGCCGGTGGCCAGCACCCGTTCGGATGTGCGCTTCACATGAACATCAAACCGGCGGTCGGCGAGATCGTTGAGCACGCATCCTGCGGCCCGCATGAGAAAGGTGCCCAGTACGAAGACAGCAAGTCGTAGAAGGTCGGGCACCCCCTGCGCCGCAAGCCAGAGCGCCCAGAGTGTCGGCCAGAGCAGCAGCCAGGTGCCAACCGGTCGGTCAAAGCGGCCCAGTCGCCAATAGGCCTGGGCCACGGACCGATAACGATTGTTCTGGTGTGCCTGCGCGGTCATGGCCGCATTGTGCAGGATTTACCTCGGCGGTTTACCGCGGACGGCTGGGCTCAGGCACCTTGGCAACCGGGATCTCGAGCCCCCCTTCCTGAAATGCCTTGAGCCGCTTGGGGCCCACCCCAGATACCCGACGGGCAAAATCTTGGGGGCTCTTAAAGGGTCCGTTTTTTTGTCGCTCGGCCACGATACGCGCCGCCATACTGGGGCCAATGCCACGAATGGTCTCTAATTCGGTCTGACTGGCCTGGTTGGGATTAATGCCCGCCCAGGCCGGTACGGCCACCAGACAGGCTAGACCAAAGAGACAGACGCAGACCAGCTGGCGCAGACGCAGGCAGACGACAGAGAATGCATAAGACATCACTACCCTCCTATAGAAGAAAAAAGGAGGGTTAGGCTATCGAGGCAGGCGCGGGCTGAGTGTCAGACGAAGGACGGGCATTGCCCATGAGGGGGGACAGGCTGTCCCAGGCCATACAGCCCGGGCACTGCCAATAGTGCTGCTCTGTACGAAACCCGCAGGTCGTGCAGAGATGCCGCCCGGTGTAGGCGCCCTGTGCATGGAGAACGCGCGGGTGATCAGGCCAGAGGGCACGGGCCTCGTCGGCCCGGCCGGCCTCGATAAGAAAATGGAGCCGAAGTCGTCTCGCGTCGGCGCCTGCAAGGCTGGTGTGTCGGTCTAAGGCGGCTAGCGCGTCGGTCCAGCGTCGCTGCTGCTGATACATCGCAACCTCGTGGGAGGCGGCCTCCGCGGAGAGTCCCGTGCCACGTAACGCCTCGAAACAGGCCTCTGCCCGGTCCATAATGCCCGCCGCGAGATAGTCTTGGGCGAGTTCGAACAAGAGTGCCTCAGAGACCTCAGGGGCGAGACCACTGCGGGCCAACAAGGAGAGCCGGACCTCAATCGCACGATCGGGTTCGCCTTGGGCACGAAAGAGATCTGCAAGGGCCTGCTGAATACCAAGCAACTCAGGCGACTCCCTGGCAGCTTCTAAAAGCGGTGAAACGGCCTGAGTCTTGTGACCCGCGGCGAGGGACTGAACGGCCTTAACGAGGCTGGTGAGGTTTACCGCCCGCCGCGCTCGGGTCTGGCGAGACTCCATACGCGCCGACAACCATCCAAAGGCAAACAGCAGAGGCAGTGCCAGCAGCCAGGACGAATCAACCTGGATCATGGGGCTGATTGACCCGCTGGCGGAGTTCTTTGCCCGGCTTGAAATGTGGCACGCGCTTAGCGGGCACAGAGACCAGTTCGCCCGATTTGGGATTGCGCCCCACGCGAGGGGGGCGACTATTTACAGAAAACGTACCAAAGCCGCGGATCTCGACGCGCTGCCCCCGCACCAGGGCGGAGGTAAGCGCATCAAGAAGTACTCGCACGGAGACTTCGCAGTCTCTCTGCCCCAGCTGTGACGCCTGGCCCGGACCGGCGTCATTAAGGCGCTCTGTAAGGCGCTGAATGAGTTCGGACCGGGTCATGGGCGAGGTTGGCTATGAAGCACGAGAGGGCGTGGGGTGGCAGACAAGTCTAGTCGCGGGAATCCGACTGGCCGTCGAGCTTGGCCTTCAGGAGTGCGCCCAGGTTGGTGGTACCCGACGAGGCATTGCTTTCTGCCGCCATCTTCTGCAGTACATCCGCGGCCTCTGCCGAGTCTTTGGCCTTGATCGACAGGTTAATCGACCGGGTCTTGCGATCGACGTTGACAATCATGGCCTCGACTGAATCGCCGTCTTTGAGATGGGACCGCGCGTCTTCCACCCGCTCACGCGAGATATCAGAGGCACGCAGGTAGCCCTCGACGTCGTCAGACAGGGCAATGATCGCACCCTTGGCATCGACCGACTTCACGGTGCCCGTAACGATTGCGCCCTTCTCAAGCTTGTTGGCGTAACCTGCGACAGGGTCACCCTGCAGCTGCTTAATGCCAAGAGAAATACGCTCGCGCTCCACATCGATGGCAAGCACCACAGCCTCAACCTCATCACCCTTCTTGAAGTTGCGCACGGCCTCTTCTCCCGTTTCTGTCCAGGAGAGATCCGAGAGGTGCACCAGGCCGTCGATATTGCCAGGAAGGCCCACAAACACGCCGAAGTCAGTAATCGACTTGATCTGGCCGCGCACCTTGTCGCCCTTGTTGGCGGTGGCCGCAAACTCCTGCCAAGGATTGGCCCGGCACTGCTTCATGCCCAGGGAGATACGGCGACGCTCCCCATCGATTTCGAGCACCATGACTTCGGTGTCGTCACCGACCTGCACCACTTTGCCAGGGGTGACGTTCTTGTTGGTCCAGTCCATTTCGGACATATGTACCAGCCCCTCGATACCTGGCTCGATCTCCACGAAGGCACCGTATTCGGTGATGTTGGTGACCTTGCCAAAGAGGCGAGAGCCCTGGGGATAACGGCGTGCAATGCCATCCCATGGATCGTCGCCGAGCTGCTTAATGCCAAGCGATACACGATTCTTGTCTTGATCGAAGCGTAAGACCTTGGCGGTGACTTCCTGGCCGATGGTGAGCACCTCAGAGGGGTGACGCACACGACGCCAGGCCATGTCGGTAATGTGCAGCAGGCCATCGATACCGCCGAGGTCTACGAATGCGCCGTAGTCGGTGATGTTCTTCACAACCCCGGTTACTGTGGAGCCTTCTTTGAGGTTATCAAGGAGCTTGGCCCGCTCTTCGCCCATGCTGTTCTCAATCACGGCGCGGCGCGACAAGACCACATTGTTGCGCTTGCGATCAAGCTTGATGACTTTGAACTCAAGGGTCTTGCCCTCTATGTGCGAGGTGTCCTTCATGGGACGGGTGTCGACCAACGAGCCCGGTAAGAAGGCACGGATGCCATTGGTCATGACCGTAAGGCCGCCCTTCACCTTGCCCGTGACAGTTCCGGTAACCAGCTCAGCGGCCTCGAGGGCCTTTTCCAGGCTCAGCCAGGCAGCCAGGCGCTTGGCGCGATCACGCGACAGACGGGTTTCGCCACGACCATCTTCGAGCGACTCAATGGCCACCGAGATAAAGTCGCCTTCTTTGACGTCGACTTCGCCTTGATCATTGAGGAATTCTTCAAGGGGAATAAAGCTTTCGGACTTCAGTCCGGCGTTGACAACCACATGGTTCTGATCGATCCGGATCACCTCGGCGGTGATGACCTCACCGGCCCGCATTTCTTGACGGGCAACAGACTCCGCGAACATGGCGGCAAAAGACTCGGGCGCTGAAGCGCTTGCAACAGAGGATTCAAGAGACATTCGTTAAGTTTTCCAAAAACACACCGCCAGACCGCGCCAGCGATGGAGTAACGCGCAACTGCGCAAAAATGTCGAAGCTAAAGGCTAGGCAGACTCGGAAAAACGGAACGCCCGCAAAATGGCCTCGACGGCCTGTGGAATTGTCATGCTCGTGGTATCGAGATAGACAACGCCGGACCCTTCAACGAACCTAAGGGGCGCGACTGACCGAGTGGAGTCTCGATGATCGCGTGCCTGCAAGTCAACTAAAAGGTCTTCTAGTCTAGCGGGAATTCCCTTGTCGATCAATTGCTTGAAACGGCGTTCGGCCCGGACCTGAGCCGATGCGGTCAGAAAGATCTTCGTCGTGGCCTGCGGGAAGACCACCGAGCCCATATCACGGCCATCGGCCACCAGCCCGGGGCCCCGGGCAAAGTCCCGCTGGCGTCGCAGCAGCGCCCGGCGAACCTGCGGCCAGGCGGCAATTTCAGAGGCGCAATTTCCGACCGCCTCGGCCCGAATCGACTCCGTGACCTCGGTGCCGTCCATATGAACCTGGACACCAGAGAACGCAATATCAAGGCCTTGGGCAAGTTCCGCGAGCGCCGCCTCATTGCGTGGGTCGATACCCAGGGAGAGGCTCTTCAGTGCCAGTAGGCGATAGAGCGCGCCGCTATCGAGGTAGAAAAAACCGAGTGCCTGGGCCACCTGGGCCGCCACCGTCCCCTTACCCGAGGCGGTGGGGCCATCTATGGCGATCACGGGTACCGCCTGGGCGGCCACCGCCGCGAAGGCATCGAAGTAGTCGGGAAACGTTTTGGCCACACAGCCGGGATCAAGGATGGTGACTGTCCGCACTGGCGAGGTGGAGGGAGGCTGCTTGCCTGCCGGGGCGGCTGGGGCAGGGTGAGGCATTGGGGGCAAATCACCCGAATGTTGAAAGCTGACCAGGGAAAAACTCATGGCGACGCGGTGGTCGTCGTAGGTCTGCACGGCTGCGGTTTCTAGACGTGATGGGGGGTGAACCACCAGAAAGTCTGGGCCCTCCTCTACCGAGGCGCCAAGCTTGCGGGCCTCGGCGGCCATTGCCGCAATGCGGTCGGTTTCCTTCACCCGCCAGGAACCGATATTTCGAAGCCGGCTGGGGCCCTGAGCGTAGAGGGCAATCGGCACCAGGGTCATGGCCGCATCGGGTATGGCATTGCAATCGAGATCGATACCCTGAATAACCGGTAGACCGTCGGCAGAGCGCTGACCTGCCCGCACCTCGATAAAGTCGTCGCCCCAGACCACCTCGGCACCCATGCGACCAAGCGCGTCTGCAAAATGAATATCGCCCTGGCGGCTCTTCTGACCCACCCCACAGACCCGCAGCGGGCCACCGCCTAAGAGGCCCGCCCCCAAGAAATACGAGGCAGAAGAGGCGTCTCCTTCCACAGCGAGTCTGCCGGGGCTCACAAACGCGGTCGAAGCCGTGGGCGGATGGATGTCAGATGGTATGAGGCCTTGGGAAGCAGTCGGCTGAGGCTGCACCACGAGGTGGGCCGGGGGAATCACAAAGGTGCCGGGCAGTGGTTCGGCGACCTGTACGCCAAAGTCGGCGAGCATGCCAATCGAGAGGTCGATGTACGGACGACTAATCAGGGCGCCCTCCACCACAATACGCACTGGCATTCTCCATTGACAGCCAAGCACAGGCGCCGCCTGTAGGAGGCCCGTAAGAAACTGGCTTGAGGTGCTCGCCCGCACCTGAAGCACCTCCGCCGCAGGCAGAACGGCCGAACGCACCCGCAAGGGGGGATAGCCGGGTTCGCCCAGGTAATCGATCTGTGCGCCAACGGCACGCAGCCCATCGACCAGATCACCAATGGGCCGCTCATGCATACGGGCCACGCCGCGCAGCAGAACACACCCATCGGCCTGCACCCCATGGCTAGACTGCAGTGACATGGAGGCCACCAGGGCAGGCAGCAGGGTACGAATCGTGAGACCCGAATTACCAACAAAACAATCAATAGGCTCTGCCAGAGATCCGAGGTTCGGGAACTGGCTATGTACCCCCAAGATGCGCATCTGACTGGCTGCGGCGAGAGGGTCAGCATCAGGCGTGAGCGACACCCCGAGCCTGCGTAGGCAGTCAATCATCACTGCCGTATCGTCTGAGGCTAAGAGGCCCGTGAGGTGCGTCTCCCCTTTAGCAAGGGCCGCTAGCAGCAGAGCCCGGTTCGAAAGACTCTTGCTTCCGGGTAACTGCACCCGACCCCGCGCGCCCTGGCGCAGCGTAAGCGTGATCTCTGACATGGCGGTTTTGTTCTTACGGTCGTCGGCGATCACTGAAACCCACGGCGCCATTGGGCACCGCGGTCGAGCGCCGAGACGAGAGCAGCGCGGTCTTCGGTATCGAGGGCCTGGATAATTTCTGTGAAGCTGAGTCGCCACTGCGGCACGAGATCGAGAACGGCCGCACGGTTCTGTAAGAGGATGTCTGCCCAGAGTTCTGCAGACGAGGCAGCGATACGGGTGGTGTCACGCAGGCCGCCTCCATAGAGGCTCTGTGCGGCCGCTGCCGAGGGGCCGGTGGCGAGCATTCCCGCTAACCCATAGGCCAGAAGATGCGGGAAGTGGCTGATCGCGGCCAACAATGGGTCGTGGTCTTGGATAGGAAGCTGGCTGGGAATCCCGCCAAGGCCCACCCAAAATGCCTCGACCTCTGCCACCGCCTCCGCGCCCGAAGACGGCAACGGAGAAATGAGTACCCGCGCACGGCGAAAGAGCTCGCCATGGGCCGCCTGCGGGCCATTGTGCTCGGCGCCCGCCATCGGATGACTAGGAACAAAGGCCCGCGCAAAAGCGGCGCGTGTCGCTTCGGGAAGAGACGCATCGGCCAGAAGGCTGTCCATGCCCGCCACCACGGGCCCCTTCGTGCTCCCAATTTCGGTAACCCAAGACCACGGAACCTGCGCGTGATGGTCTGCGAGTGGGCCTAAGAAAGCAGCAAGCACAGACACCGGCGCAGCCAGCACCACCGCCGTCTGCGCATGGGCTGCCGAGGGCGCCTGGGCGATCGCTCCCAACGCCTGGGCCAGCGAGGCAAAGCCGCGATCGACAAGGCCGAGGTCGACCGCCACCTGACCATGCACCGGATCAACGCCCCAGATCTCTCGGGCCCGACCATGGGCCCGGGCTGCAGCAGCCACAGAGCCCCCCATGAGCCCTGTACCCACCACCAGGAGTCGCTCGATCATCTACTGTCTACTCGCCAGACTGATGAAGAACTGCTATGCGGCCGCGGCCGTCTGCAGGCTCTGCAGCGCCTTGGGCAGCGCCGCGAGAAAGGCCGCATTTTCCTGTTCGGTACCAACAGAAATGCGCAGGTAGGCGGGTAGGCCATAGCCCTGGACCGGTCGGGTAATGACACCGCAGGCCAGCAAGGCCTCAAAGAGCTTCTGGCCAGAGCGCTGGGCGGGGCTGGCAAGCCCGGAGAGATCGGCCAGTACGAAGTTGCCCCAAGACGGGAGGCAGCGAATGTTCGAGGCTATAAGCCCATGCGTAAGTTGGGTAAGCCCTGCGCGGTTGAGCGCGTAGGAGGTCTGGAGAAAATCCTCATCGTAGAGCGCTGCTGCCGCCGCCGCCTGGGCAAGCGTATTGACATTAAACGGCTGGCGCACCCGGTTGAGGAGGTCCGTGACCTCCGGACTCGCGACCCCGTATCCGACGCGCAGGCCCGCAAGCCCATAGGCCTTCGAAAAAGACCGCGAGACCAGCAGATTAGGAAACTCACGCACCCAGTCAAGGGCAGGATAGCGGTCGTCAGGCGGAAGGTACTCGGTGTAGGCCTCATCGAGAACGACGAGTACCGACCGGGGCACGGCGCGAAGAAATTCGTAGATCTGCGGGCCAGGAATAAAGCTGCCTGTGGGGTTGTTGGGGTTGGCGACCCAGACCACGGTGGTTGCGCGCGTAATGGCCTTGGCCATCGCAGAAAGATCATGACCGAGATCAGCCTGCCGGGCAGGCACAACCACCAGCTTCGCACCCACCGCCTGTGAGGCAAGCGCATAGACCGCAAAGGAATGGGCACTCATCACGGTCTCGGTGCCCGGGCGCAGAAAGGCATGGGCCACCATTTCGAGAATGTCATTACTCCCATTGCCGAGGGTAATCTGCTCCGGGGCAAGCCCAAAGCGACGTACGAGGGCTGCCTTCAGATCGAATCCATTGCCATCGGGGTAGCGGCCCAGATCTCTGGCCGCCTGCTCTAGGGCGGTGCGCGCCCGTGGGCTCATGCCCAGAGGGTTTTCGTTAGAGGCCAGCTTGACCACCTGGTCTTCGGAGAATCCGTAGGCACGGGCAATGTCAGCGATCGGCTTACCGGGCTGATAGGGTGCAATAGCGCGAATGTAGTCGGGGGCCTGGTCGGAGATGTGCATAGCGACTCTTCTAAAAAATGATTCGGCGTGAAGGGTTACGGCCGATCCGTTGGCAGACCCAGAGCGCTGCCAGATTCGGACGAGAGTTTTTCAAACAACGGGTAGGAGCCCAACATTTTGAACATACCCGCGGTCTTCTGAATTTCTGCCAGGGCCAGGGCAACCGGGGTGTCAGTCTTATGGCCTACAAGGTCTATGTAGAAGTAATACTGCCAGGCACTTCCCCCAAGATTTCTTGCGGGCCGTGACTCGAATCGCTTCATCGAAACGCCGTGGCGGGCCAGCGGTTCAATAAGAGAGAGCATGGCACCGGCTTTATCAGGCACCGACAAAATCAAAGAAGTCTGGTCGACACCGCAACGCCCCGGGCTAAATCGTCCCAGGGCGGCGAACCGGGTGCGGTTCGAGGGGTCGTCTTCGATACGCTCGGCAATCGGGGCGAGGCCATAGAGCGCACCGGCCGCCTGGCCTGCAATTGCAGCAAGACCCGTATCGTCTGCGGCCATCTTCGCGGCGTGGCCATTGCTTGCCACCGCGAGCTGGGCAATGCCGGGAAGATTACGGTCAAGCCAGCCCTGACACTGGGCCAGTGCCTGGGCATGGGCCACCACC
>JBDLQX010000006.1:0-6235 GCA_039800345.1 Pseudomonadota bacterium
GCTTTCCATCCTTCAACAAAATATCAACATACTGACCCGCCAAGAACTGAAATTGCTCTGACGCGGGTAGTTGCAGACGCACGACGGCGACGTCTGGCGCAGGGTTAGACAGGGTAGCGACTCGGCAGGGCAGTTTGCGTATCGGGGCCATGCCCTCTGCCGCAACGATGCGGGCGGTTACGGAGATATCCGACATGGCGGTCGCCTTGCAGAGCAGGACGTGGCCCGCGTCGCGTTCTGCGTCGGTCAGTGCCTTCTTCTGGTAGTCGCCGTAGTCGACCTCTCCCTGGGTAAGGGTGGCCTTACAGGACCCGCAGGCGCCATCCTTACAGCCATAGGGCAAAACCACACCCCCACGGAGCGCCGCCTCGAGAATGGTTTCGTGAGGGTCGACAGGAAATGTTTTTCCAGAAGGAAGAATCGAACAGGTATAGGTCATACCGTAAATTGTACCCAGTACCCTCATGACTGCTGGTCCAGCCCACTAAAGCGTCGAGGGCCTGCGGGGGTTATTTGCGACGGAACGGAGGTGGAGTCGCAAATCTCTCGCAGGGCCCGAGCATGAGCTAAGGATTAAGCCGATCTAGCCCGAGCAATCGGGGAAGGCTTATTAGAGTGAATGTCGCTGCACCCGCCACAGCATGGCCAGACCCAGCAGCAAGGCAAGCACGCTCGGGAGCGAGACCACCACCGCCGGTGGCCAGGTGTTGAGAACACCAAGATGCGCAAAGAGGCTATTGATGAGGTGAAAGCCAACCCCCGCAACAATCGCCAGAAAAACCTTCAAGCCCACAGCGCCCCCTCTGGCCTGTAGGTATGCAGCAGGCAGGGCAAGAATCATCATGACCCAGACAGCCACGGGATAAACAAGCTTCTTCCAGAACGCAATTTCATAGCGGCCTGCCACCTGTCGGCCCTCCTTGAGATAGCCCACATAGAGATAGAGTTCGCGGGCAGACATCTGTTCGGGCTTCACCATCAGGGCCCCCAATGTGGCCGGGGAGAGGCTTGATCGTAAGATAGTCGATCCGCTCTTCTGCCCCTGTATGGAGCCGGTCTTCTGATCCATTCTTTGTAGGGTCGTGCCTTCCAGCTTCCAGTCGGAATACTCTCGACCTCCAGCCACACCACTCTGTAGAAAGACGCCCGACTGCGCCCGAATCACCTCTTGAAGGCGCAGGTCGTCGGAGAACTGGTAGACGGTGATGCCTCGTAATGAACGATCCGCCGCCATGCCCTGCAGATTGATCATACGGTGGCCCTGGGCGCGACCATCGGCCCCGGTAGGGTAGTCACGCAACCAGTATCCCGATGACAGCACCCCTGCCCCAGGCCGCCCCAGGGCGCCTGCGCGGGTCTGTAAGGCAAGCGTCTCGGTGACCGGCAAGACAAGTTCTGCGAGCACCAGGGTCAGAACCACCAGCGGAATCCCAATACGCCCAATTGCGGAGAGCACGAGACCCGGCCCCATCCCGGAGGCACGGGCCACCGTGAATTCCGAGGCACCGGCCATCTGAGAGAGGGCCCAGACCGTGCCAATCAGCGCCGCCACGGGCATCAATTCATAGGCCATCCCCGGTATACGCAGGGCAATCACCGTGACGATCTCGATCACCCCGTATCCGCCGCGGCCCAGGTCACGCATTTCTGCAACGAGATCAACAAATGCAAATAGACCCACGAACCCAAGCAGCACAAAGCCCACGTGCAGGTAGATCTGACGGGCCATGTAGCGGCGAAGTATGCGCATCGACTTAGCCCTGACGCAGCCGACGCACCTGCAGCCAGACCCACTCGGTAGGGCCACGAATCAAGCCTTGGCGGAACCAGATCAGACCAAGGGTGAGAACCAGTATGGCCATCGGGATAAGCCACCACCCCATCAAAAAAGAGATCCGCCCTTGCGCAATCCAGGCATGGCTGAGGGTCATGGCATTGCTTACCAAGACATAGGCCAGCAGGCCAAAAAGTAGGTGGAATGATCGGCCCAGCCGAGGGTTGGTCACCGCCAGGGGAATGGCCAGCAGCGGCATCACCAGACAGAGCAGGGGCAGACCCAGCCGTGTGGCCAGTTCCCCCATGGCAGGTAGGCTGCCCCGCCCGACCTCTTCCCAGAGTGCCGGCAGTTGGGCCGCTTTAAGCGACAGACTGGTGAGTACTGTGGGGGGCGCCCGGTCGGAGACCACCTTATAGGAGTCAAAAGACATGGTGCGGACCTCGAGGCTATCGAGGGCAAGATCGGTGCGGGTGCCGTTGCGAAGATGCAGCCAGGCCTGATCCTGGGCGTCCTTCTCCAGCGAGCCACTGGCCGCGAGCGCGACCGCCTCTTGCTGCCCCCGGACTACCCGCAGAAAGACAAGCCCCAAAGATTGACCGGTCTCCTCGGAGATCTCTCCGAAGAAGACCATACGACCGGACTGCGACTCCACAAAGGTACCGGGACTCACGCGCTGCTCATCGGATCGGGTCTCAAACTGGGTTCTCAACAGATCGACCTGCTGATACGACCAGGGGGTGACAGCAAATGAAAAGAGGGCTACCAGGGCCGCAAACGGCCAGGTGAAGCGCGCCACCGGGGCGAGCCAATGCCGCAGACTCTGGCCCGAGGCGAGCCAGACGACCATTTCAGAGTCTTTCCAGGCGCGGGTAAGGGCCATAAGGACGGCGACATAGGCCGTCAGACCCAGAAGAATTCCCAGGCTGGTCAGGGAAGACAGGGCAATCAGGGGCAGCGCCAACTCGGAATCGGCCCGGCCGGAAGCCGCCCGCCCAAGGGTACGGATCAGGGCGGAGGTGACGACAATAGTAAGCAGCACCGAGAAGACGCCGCCGGCGAGTCCGCGCAATTCTTGGAGAAAAGATCGCTGAAAGGTCACTAACTTTATAATCTCTGGTTAAAGGCGTGCGGGCGACCAATACTCCGTGGGAGTGCGGAACGATCCAGGCACAGAGTCACAGACTTCATCAAAGAGGCATTTTGTCATGACCGCGGCAACCCAGACCAAAGAAACCAAGGAAATTCGCATCCCTGTGGAGCACAAAACAGAGATCAGTTTTACGGCAAGCAACAAGCCCGTCGACCGCGCACAGGCAGACTGCGCCTGGGTAGGGCTTTTCTCTACTGCTGCCGGGGTCGAACTCACCATGCCCGTGCGGGTGATCGATAAGGCCTCGGGCGGCGCCATTGCACGTCTCTTAAAGGCAGGCGACTTTGACGCCAAGGCAGGCAGCACCCTGCTGCTGCGTGACCTACAGGGCATTCCCAGCAGCCGGGTCTTGCTGGTCGGTTGCGGCCCCAAAGAGGGCTTCACTGAGAAGGTCTATGCCGACGCGGTACGGGCTGCGACAAAGGCCATGGCGGGCCTCAAAGGGGTCAAGCGGGTGTCCTCCTACCTCACAGAACTTGCCGTGGGAGACCGGTCCGGCGAGTGGAAGCTGCAGGCCCATGTGCTTGCCTGCCGCGAGGTGCTCTACCGGTTTGAACGGTTTAAGACCCGCAAGGACAATGGAAAGCCGGAAGATCCGAAGGCCACGGCCAAGCCGGTAAAGTCCCCGCGACCAGAAGGGCCAAGCCTCCAGGCAATTGAAGTCTTGCTGCCCGGGGATATGCGCCCCACCGACGCGCCCAAGGTGATCACCGATGCCCAGGCCCTTGCCAATGGCTTAGAACTCACCAAAGACCTGGGCAATCTGCCCCCCAACCTCTGTACGCCCACCTACCTGGCCAACACCGCGAAGGCACTCGGTCGGCAGTTTCGTCTCAAGGTCGATGTGCTCGACCGCGCAGCTATGGAGAAGCTGGGGATGAACGCCCTTCTGGCGGTATCCCAGGGCTCGGCCCAGCCACCACAATTCGTGGTGATCCACCATAACGGGGGCACGGCTAAAGATGCCCCCGTGGTTATTGTTGGAAAAGGCATCACCTTTGACACGGGCGGCATTTCGCTCAAACCCCCGGGGGATATGGACCAGATGAAGTACGACATGTCTGGCGCGGGCACCGTGCTGGGGGTGATGCATGCCGTAGCGGAGATGGGCCTCAAGCGTAACGTGATTGGTGTAATTCCCACCTGCGAGAACATGCCCAGCGGAACCGCAACCCGCCCGGGCGATATCGTTCAGACGATGTCTGGCCAGACGGTAGAGATTCTAAATACCGACGCCGAGGGGCGTCTGATTTTGTGCGATGCGCTGACCTATGTGGAAAAAGAATTCAAGCCCGAAGCGGTCATCGATATTGCAACCCTTACTGGCGCCTGCGTGATCGCACTCGGCCACGTAAATAGCGGGCTCTTTGCCTCAGACGATGCGCTTGCTGATGCGCTGCTTAAGGCAGGGAAAGACGCGCTCGACCCCGCTTGGCGGCTCCCTCTGCAAGAAGACTACCAAGAACAACTGAAGAGTCCCTTTGCCGATATGGCCAACGTGGGCGGACGGTCTGCAGGCAGCATCACCGCCGCCTGCTTTCTCTGGCGTTTTACGAAGGCCTACAAATGGGCACACCTCGATATTGCGGGTACCGCCTGGAATTCCGGTGCACAGAAGGGGGCTACCGGGCGGCCGGTCGGCCTGCTGGTGCAATACCTGCGCAATGGTCTGTAGTCTGATGCCACGCAGGGTGCGGGCCCCCGCACTCTTCGCGTGGTGTAGAACCCATGCGCCTTGTCTGTGACCACCGTCGACTTTCATTTCAACACCTCGGACCGGCTGCTGCACGCCTGCAGACTCGTTCGTAAGGCATTTCATTCGGGTAAAGTCAGCGAAGAAAAGCCGCTTCTTGTTTTCTGCGCGGATGCGCCCCGCCTGCGGCGGTTCGATGACCTGTTGTACGAATTCTCTGAGGCAGACTTTATTCCCCATGTGGATGCAGACCATCCCCTGGCAGAAGAGTCGCCCGTACTGCTCTGCCAGACGCACTACACGCCACAACCGCCACGCACGCCCTTCGTGCTGATAAACCTAGATGATGAGGTGCCGGAATTCTTCAGCCGGTTTGACCGCGTCTTCGAAATCGTCGGACCCGACGAAGACGATAAGCAAAAAGCGCGTCTGCGCTATGCATTTTATAAAAGCCGTGGGTATGCGATTACCCGACACGACCTCTCTGCAGCGAACTCTCACCAGCCATCCTCATGACCAGCCTGTCCAAATCCTTCGAACCCCATGAAATAGAACCCTATTGGCGCGCAGCCTGGGAAGACAGGGGCATCTTCGCGGCAGGTACTGCTGCAGGCGCGGCACCGTTTTGCATACAGCTTCCACCGCCCAATGTGACGGGCACCCTGCATATGGGCCATGCGTTTAACCAGACGCTCATGGACACGCTGACGCGTTGGCACCGGATGCGGGGCGAGAACACCCTCTGGCTTCCCGGAACGGACCATGCGGGGATTGCAACCCAGATCGTGGTGGAGCGACAACTCGATGCCCAGGGAGTTTCCCGGCACGACCTGGGGCGCGAGAAGTTTCTTGAGAAAGTCTGGGAATGGAAGGAGCACTCCGGATCAACCATCACCGGGCAGATGCGGCGCATGGGTGCGAGCTGCGACTGGTCGATGGAGTACTTCACCATGAGCCCGAATCTCTCGGCAGTGGTGAAAGAAGTCTTTATGAGCCTCTACCGGCAGGGGCTGATCTATCGCGGTAAACGCCTAGTGAACTGGGATCCACAGCTTCTCACAGCCGTATCAGACCTTGAGGTGGTCAGCGAGGAAGAGGATGGCCAGATCTGGGAGATTGCGTATCCCTTGGCCGATGGCACAGGACAGCTGGTCGTGGCCACCACCCGACCGGAGACCATGCTGGGGGATGTCGCGGTGGCCGTTCATCCGCAAGATGCGCGGTATCAGCCGCTGATTGGTAAGCGGCTCAGGCTTCCGCTTGTGGGCCGAGAGATCCCGGTGATCGCCGATGACTATGTAGATCCTGCCTTTGGCACGGGCTGCGTCAAAATTACCCCGGCCCATGACTTCAACGACTATGCGGTGGGGCAGCGTCATGGTCTAGAGATGATCAACATCTTCACGCTCGATGCGCGTATCAATGAGGCTGCGCCGTCCCACTACCAGGGGCTTGACCGCTATGAAGCCCGAGAGAAAATTCTGGCCGATCTTGAAGCGGCCGGATGCCTGGTCAGCGCCAAGCCCCATAAACTCATGGTGCCGCGGGGAGACCGAACAGGCGCGGTGATCGAGCCCATGCTGACCAACCAGTGGTTCGTGGCCATGAGTAAGCC
>JBDLQX010000007.1:0-8951 GCA_039800345.1 Pseudomonadota bacterium
AGCCATGACGCCCGCCCAGCGCGCCTTTGATGCCCTAGGTCTTGCGCCCTTCGCCTTCCAGACAGAGGTCTGGCGGGCCGTTGCACAGGGCCGCTCGGGGCTGCTGAACGCCGGTACCGGAACCGGCAAGACCTATGCGATCTGGGGCGGACTGCTCAATCGGCTCGCCCAGGGCGCCGACCCGTTAGGGGCCTTCCCGCAGATTCTCTGGATCACACCCATGCGAGCATTGGCCGCAGACACTGCCCGTGCCCTGCAACGATTTGCAGATATCGCGCTGCCTGGCCTGCGTGTGGCCCTGCGCACCGGGGATACACCCACCGCCGAGCGGGCGCGCCAAGACCGGATGCCGCCACAGGTCTTGGTGACGACGCCCGAGAGCCTGAGCCTTCTCTTGTCAAAGCCCCAAGGCCTGCAGATGCTCGCAGGCGTTACGGCGGTAGTGGCCGATGAATGGCATGAATTACTGGGCAATAAGCGCGGCGTGCAACTGCAACTCTGCCTTGCCGCCTTGTCGCGTGGCCCCTGTCCCCCTCTGGTCTGGGGCCTGTCAGCGACCCTTGGCAACCTGTCTGAGGCGGCTGCGGCCCTCTGCCATAGCGTGACGGCGGGCGGCGCAGATGCAGGACCCTGCCTCGTGACGGCCCAGAGCCCAAAGCCATTGCAGATCGCGACCCTCCTGCCTGCGCAGGCTGGCCGGTTTCCGTGGGCAGGTCATCTGGGCCTCACGATGCGTGACCAGGTGGTGCAGGCCATCGAGGCCTCGGCCTCTACCCTCGTCTTTACCAATACCCGCTCTCAGGCGGAGCTCTGGTATCAGGCCCTCTTAGAGGCGCGGCCGGAATGGGCGGGCCTGCTCGCTCTGCATCATGGGTCGCTCGATAAAGAGGTCCGGGTCTGGGTCGAGACCGCCACCGCCCAGGGGGCATTAAAGGCGGTCGTTGCAACCTCAAGCCTCGACCTGGGCGTGGACTTCGCCCCGGTTGATCAGGTCATCCAGATTGGGAGTCCCAAGGGCATCGCCCGACTCATGCAGCGGGCGGGCCGTTCCGGGCACCAGCCCGGGAAGACTTCGCGTCTGCTCCTGGTGCCGACCCATGCCTTGGAGATATTGGAGTCTTACGCGGTTCAGCAGGCCCTGACCCGGGGCCGCATGGAGTCTCGCCTGCCGCCGCATGCGCCGATGGATGTTTTGGTACAGCACCTTGCCACCCGCGTTCTGGGCTGCCCGATGGACAGCACAGCGCTCTACGCGGAGGTGCGTCTGGCCTATAGCTACCGCCAACTCAGCCGTCTGGCCTTTGATTGGGCGATCGACTTTCTCGCCCGGGGCGGGGCGAGCCTCACCGCCTATCCTGATTTCCATCGCCTGCAGTTAGACGCGGCGGGCCGATGGCAACTCACCGACAGCCGAATGGCCCGTCGCCATCGTCTCTCGATTGGCACGATCGTCTCTGATGCGAGCATGCGACTGGCCTGGGCCTCTGGGGGCGGCCTTGGGCAGATCGAAGAGTCGTTTATCGGGCGCCTGAAGCCCGGCGATACCTTTCTCTTTGCCGGGAGGGCCTTAGAACTGGTGCGCGTGAAAGACCTGACCGCCTATGTGCGGGTTGCTGCGAAGAAGGCCGGCGCGGTACCCCGATGGAATGGCGGCAACATGCCGCTGTCCACCGAGTTATCAGCCACGGTGCGCGGTGTCTTGACCGCGGTACGGGCCGATCTTCGTCGCTATCCCGTGCAGCCTCCAGAGGATGCCGTGCCTGAGATACAGGCCCTCTGGCCTCTGCTGCGCACTCAGGCCGAGCGTTCATGGCTGCCTGCCGCCGGTGACTTTCTCATCGAGCGCTACGACGCCCGCGATGGGGCCCATTGTTTTCTTTACCCCTTTGCCGGTCGCACGGTACATCTGGGTCTGGCCACGCTACTGGGCTTTCGGCTCAGCCAGGGGTCTGCCATCAGTCTCTCGTATGCGGTCAACGACTATGGGCTCGCCCTCTTGGTGCCGAAAGATCAGGCGGCCGCCTTGTCTGCTGAATCTCTTCGTGCAGCGCTTTTTCGCCCTGGGGATTGCCTCGCCCAAGATCTCCTAGATGCCCTGCAGACGGGGGGTCTGGCCCAACGTCGGTTTCGCGAGATTGCCCGCGTGGCGGGACTGGTATTTGCAGGCCCTCCGGGCGCGGAGAAGACAAGCCGCCAGTTTGCGGCCTCGTCGAACCTCTTCTACGAGGTCTTTCAGAAGTATGACCCGGAGAATGCGTTGTACCTGCAGTCCTGGCAGGAGGTCCAGCGAGAGGAGTGCAACATCGTGGAACTCTCCCAGGCGATCGACCGCTGCCAGTCGGCCCAGTGGCGCTGGATGGCGCTTTCACGGCCAAGCCCTTTCTCCTTTCCTCTCATGGTCGAGCGGCTGCGCGAACAACTCTCTACAGAGAAGCTTGCAGACCGCGTTGCCCGCATGCTGCAAGAGGCACAATCCGAGTCGTGAGTCAGACCAGGCACATCCCGATCGCGTTACGCCCTCCGCGGGGCACCCAGGTACTTTTTCATACAGCCCTCGGCCGCACGGCCTGGCTCTCGCCGCAGGGGGCCTACATCCACCCCGAGACACAGACCGCCTTTATTTCGGATCTGCACCTGGGGAAGTCGGCTAGTTTTCGACAGGCAGGCCTTGCTGTTCCCGAAGGAAGTGATACAGAGACCCTCGCGCGGCTAGAACTGCTCTTGTCGGCCTATGCGATACAGACCCTCGTGATCTTGGGCGACCTGGTGCATGACGCTTCTTCCCTCACCCATCCACTGCTGCTTCAACTCGAACGACTGCGGTCCCACACGGCACAGACAGCCTGGCACCTGGTGCTGGGCAACCACGATCAGAAGGCCGGTCAGACGCTTCAGGCAGACTGGGCGGCCCGGCTCGGCCTGCAGGTCTTCAAAGACCGGTGGGAGGGAGGCATAGGCCTACTGGGACTGCATGCCCCAGGAGATCCTCCCGATGCGACGCAGCCAGATCACTGGCAGATTGCTGGTCATCTTCACCCGTCGGTCGTGATTCAGGCGCGGGCTCGGCAGCGGCTTCGGCTGCCGTGTTTCGCCTACCGAGACGGGCAATGGCTGCTGCCGGCCTTTGGGGCATTTACCGGTAGCATGCCTCTGGCGGCGAGGGATTATGATGGGGTTTATCCGGTCGCCGACGGGCAGGTGTTCTCTCTGAAGGAGGCGCGGGTGTTTCAGGCCGCACCCTAGGGTGCACGGGAGCAGAACATGCGAGACCGATTACTCCACGGCGGACCCCTGTCGTTTCGTGTAGTCCTTGGATTTTTGGCGTCGATGCAACCCGCCGGCTTAGCGCTGGCCCATCATGGCTGGAGTAGCTACGATCAGGATCGTCCCGTGACGTATTCCGGGCGGGTTCAGAAAAGCGGCTACGAGCATCCTCACGGCTTTGTAGTGATCGAGTCTCAGGGGCGGACATTGACCGTGGTTCTCGCCCCCCCGCTTCGGATGGAAAACCGGGGGCTGTCGCGTGATGCGATTGCCCCGGGCAGAGAGGTCACTGTTGAGGGCTATGCCCTTCGTTCAGACCCGACAGAGATTCGGGCTGAGCGGATTACGGCTGCGGGCAAGGCCGTTGAATTGCGTTAGACCGATGGTCGGACGCCATGGCTGAGGCCCTCGCAACTGCGCCTCTGGTTCCAGTGCTTCAGGGGTTAGAACTACTGCCGCTTGCGGTGGCCATGCGCGAGTCAGTCTGGATGTACCCGACTGTGGAGTCGCTTCACATCGCTGGCATCGCGGGGCTATTCGGAACCATTCTTCTTCTTGACCTGCGCCTGCTGGGGTTCGGTGAGGCCCTGGGGCTCACCCCATTGATGCGCCTTGTCCTACCGGTGGCCTTCTTTTCGTTTGGCCTTGTCGTCGCGACAGGCAGTCTAATGTTCCTGGCCCATGCCCAGGAGTTTCTCGCCTCTCCCCTGTTCATTTATAAGATTGGGCTGATCATGGCGCTGGTCCTAAACGCCGCGGTGCTTCATCTGCGGCAACCGATGCATGCCCGGCAGGGATACGCCCCCGCCCTGGGAGGTCTTGGTGGGCTACAAGTCTTCCTCTCGATGACAGGCTGGCTTGCAGCCATTGGCCTCGGTCGCTGGCTCGCCTACGTATAGAGAGAGAATGATCGGGTAAACGGGTCAGGCGCTAGTGACTCAAAATCTTACTTAGGAAGTCGATGGCCCGCGGGTGTTGGGGCCGCTCAAAGAAGGCCTCGGGCGTGTTCTGCTCCACGATCTGCCCCGCATCCATAAAGACTACGCGGTCTGCCACCTCACGGGCAAAGCCCATCTCGTGGGTCACGCAGATCATGGTGGTGCCCTGCTGGGCCAGGCTCACCATGACATCTAAGACCTCCTTCACCATTTCCGGGTCGAGTGCGCTGGTGGGCTCATCAAAGAGCAGCACCTGGGGCTCCATGCAGAGGGCCCGCGCGATGGCAACCCGCTGCTGCTGCCCCCCGGACAGCTGACCCGGATACTTCTGTGCCTGCTCGGCAATCCGCACCCGTTGCAGCTGTGCCATGGCTTTTTCTTCGGCCTCGGCCTTCGCCATCTTTCGCACATGCATGGGTGCCAGCGTGAGGTTGTCCAGAATGGTGAGGTGCGGGAAGAGGTTAAAGCTCTGAAAGACCATGCCTACCTGGGCACGTACCTGGTGAATGGTCTTGAGGTCCTCGGTGAGATGCACCCCGTCCACGGTGATCTTGCCTTTCTGATAAGGCTCCAGTGCGTTCACGCATCGAATCAGGGTGGACTTCCCACTGCCAGACGGCCCGCAGACAACAATCTTCTCGCCTTGGGCCACCGAGAGACTGACATCGGTGAGCACCTGAAAGCTGCCGTACCACTTGCTCACATTCTCGAATTCAATCATTGGCATGACAAAGACTCCAGCAGGAAGGCAGTGGGGGGCTTAAAGGGGGTGATGTCGCTATCGACGGGCCACGGCAAAGTCGCGTTCCAGCCCACGCGAATAGCGGCTCATGGCGCTACAGAAGACCCAGTAGATGAGGGCAACGAAAATAAACCCTTCCACAAAGAAAGGACGCCACTGGGGGTCGGCCAGAGCAAGACGTAGGCTGCCAAAGAGCTCAAACATGCTCACGATCGTAACCAGCGAGGTGTCTTTAAAGATGGCGATAAAGCTGTTGACCAAGGGGGGCACCACGACACGAAAGGCCTGGGGCAGCACAATCTTGGTCTGAATGAGCCAGTAGCCCATGCCCAGCGCCTGGGCGGCCTCTACCTGCCCGCGCGGTACGCTATTGATACCGCCACGAATGACTTCCGCCTGATAGGCCGCGCTAAATAGGATAAGGCCCCCGGTCACCCGTAACAGCACATCGGGGTTCATGCCGCTGGGGAGAAAGAGCGGGAACATGAAGCTCGCCATAAAAAGTACGGTGATCAACGGAACGCCTCGCACTAGTTCGATAAAGGCTGAGCAGACCGTTCGTATAAAGGGCAGATCGGAGGTACGTCCGAGAGCAAGCGCCACCGCCAAGGGCAGCGAGAGGATGTTGCCCACAATGGCCAGAAGCAGCGTGAGTGCAAGGCCGCCGAGTCTTTCGGTAGGAACCTTCGACAGGCCTGCGAATCCGCCAATCATGAGGACCACTGAGAGGGCGATGACCCCGGCCGCACCGGTAAGAATCCATGGGGTCCACCATTGGCGCTGGCTCATGACCAGGCAGGCCGCCACCATCATGATGCACGCGACTACGGGCCGCCAGATCTCTTCAAATGGGTAGCGGCCAAAGATAATCAGGCGCCACTTCTCTTCGATTAGTCCCCAGCAGGCCCCGACACCACGGGCTTCCCGGCAGGCATTGAGGTCGGCTGTGAAGACCGCATTAAAGACTGCCCAGGGCAGAAAACTCCAAGCAAACCAGACCAGCAGCGCGAACAGGGTCAGGGTGATGAGCGTGTTGCCCGTTCCATTAAATAGGGCCTGCCGCCAGGAGGTTACCGGATTCATCTTTCTTTCAGCCGTGTCGCTGCCTCAAACCGATGCATGAAAAACGAGGTGAGCAGAGAGAAGGTGAGGTAGACCAGCATCAAGATGGATATCGCCTCTACCGCACGTCCGGACTGGTTCAGGGTGGTGGTAGCCACGCTTACGACCTCGGGGTAACCGATGGCAACGGCAAGGCTGCTGTTCTTGGTGAGGTTGAGGTACTGATTGGTGGTGGGGGGAATAATGACGCGAAAGGCCTGCGGCAGGATCACCATTTTGAGAATCTGCCAACGCCGCAGTCCGAGAGAGGCAGCAGCTTCGGTCTGCCCCTTAGGTACGGCCAGGATTCCCGCACGAATTACCTCGGCGATAAAGGCACTGGTGTAGCTTGAAAGCCCGATAAAGAGCGCGAGGAATTCGGGGGAGAGGGCTGCACCGCCCACCAGTCCGAAGGTTCCAAGCTCCGGATACTCAAGGAATACGCCGGCCTCCGGAGAAAGCCAAGGGAACTGGAAGCCATTCTTGCTGATGAAAAAATGGGGGAGGATCTCAAAGGGTTCTTGTGGATTGGGCAGAAGGGTTGCAAGCAGCAGGTACCAAAAAAAAAGCTGCACGAGCAACGGGATATTGCGCAGGATCTCGACGTAACTCTTGCACAAACCCACCAGAAGGGGGTTCTTGGACAGAGCGCCAATCGCGATGAGAAGACCCAGGGCTGTGGCCGCCGCAATGCCAAGAAGGGCCACCCTGAGAGTGTTGAGGATGCCGACCAGAAAGGCCATCCAGTAACTGCTGTCGGCGTCGTAGGCGATTGGCAGTTCGCCGATATCGAAACCGGCAGGCCCAGACAAAAAGTCATAGCCAAACGAGATGCCACGTTTGGCGAGGTTTGCCGTGAGGTTGTTGATCAAAAACCATGCAATAACACCCAGTGCGGCCGCCAATAAGACTTGCCAGAGCAGAGCCCGGACTTTCGGATTGCTAGGAAGCGGCAGTCGCATATCTGTGGGCGATTAGGCGTGGGCCTGGTTTGTATTGCCACCCCAGAGGCTGGCTGAAAAAAGGCCCATGCGAGCAGAAATATTGCGCATGGGCCTTACGCACTTTAACGCGAGCGCTTATCGGATCGGTGGTGCGTACTGCACGCCACCATTGCTCCAGAGGGCGTTTGTTCCCCGCTCAAGCTTCAGTGGCGTGTTGCGCCCAAGGTTGCGCTCGAACACTTCGCCATAGTTACCCACCTGCTTGATCACCCGGTAGGCCCATGCGGGGTCGAGCCCCATCGACTTGCCAAAGTCGTTGTTGCCCTGACCCAGAAGCCGCTGAATCTCGGGGTTGGTATCAGCCCGTTTCTCATCCACGTTGGCTGAGGTGATGCCGAGTTCTTCTGCGGACACCATCGCAAAGTGAATCCAGCCCACGAGTTTTGCCCAGTCTTCATCACCACGGCGCACTACGGGCCCCAGCGGCTCTTTGCTAATAATTTCAGGCAGGATCACATGGTCGTTAGGGTTCTTCACATCGTTGGCACGGATGGCAGCAAGTCCCGACGCGTCGGTGGTGTAGGCCTGACACCGACCTTCGACATACGCGGCTACCGAGGCCTTAAAGTCTTCGATGACCACAGGCTTGTAGGTGATTTTGTTGGCCCGGAAGTAGTCGGCCATGTTCTTCTCGGTGGTGGTTCCGCTCTGTACGCAGACAGTCGCCCCCTTGAGACCCTTGACCGACTTCACCTTGAGGCTCTTGTTTACGAGAAACCCTTGGCCGTCGTAATAAGTGGTCGCGCCAAAGGTAAGCCCAAGCTGGGTATCACGGCTCATGGTCCAGGTGGTGTTGCGTGAGAGCACGTCGATCTCGCCAGATTGCAGGGCGGTAAACCGTTGCTGGGCGTTGAGGGGGACGTACCGCACCTTGGTGTTATCGCCCAGGGCCGCGGCCGCAACCGCACGGCAGAAGTCGACATCAAAGCCGGCCCACTTGCCCGCACTGTCGGCGATTCCGAAGCCACCAAGACCGGTGTGGATGCCGCAAGAGAGCGTTCCCTTAGCTTTTACCGCCTCAAGTGTTTTTGTGGCGAAGGCGGGGCTTGCCGCAATCGCCAGCCCCAGGGACATGGCTGCCCCGAGAACAGTTTTCTTTAACATGAAAAGACTCCTTAGAAGTAGATGAGACACCCGCGAGTGTGCCTGATTCAGACCCCGTCACTGGTGGCGACTAGGGTAACCACTAGAGGTTTTATGGCCTTACCCCCCTTGCCTTGCCTGTAACTCCCAGAGTTCGGCATAGCGGCCCTTGCGGGCGAGTAATTCGGCGTGGCTGCCCTGCTCGGCAAGCGCACCATCTTCGAGCACAAGGATGGTGTCGGCATCGACGATGGTCGAGAGCCGGTGGGCAATCACCAGGCTGGTCCGGCCCCGCGATACCTCTCGAATCTCGGCCTGAATGGCCCGCTCAGATTCCGAGTCTAGTGCGGAGGTGGCCTCATCAAAAACCAGAATGGCTGGCCTTTTGAGCAAGGCCCGGGCAATGGCCACCCGCTGCTTTTCCCCTCCGGAGAGTTTGAGCCCCCGCTCGCCGACCTGCGTCTTCAGGCCCTCGGGCAGGCTATGAATGAGGGCCTCGAGATGGGCCGACTGGGCCGCCTGCCAGACCTCTTCGTCGCTCGCATCGGGACGGCCATAGCGAATGTTGTAGGCCAGACTGTCATTAAAGAGTACCGTGTCTTGGGGAACGATGCCGATCGCCTGTCGCACCGAGCCCTGGGTGACGGCCCGAACATCCTGCCCGTCGATCAGAATTCGGCCCGACTGCACGTCATAGAATCGGTAGAGCAGCCGGGAGAGGGTGCTCTTACCTGCCCCTGAGGAACCCACCACCGCCGTGGTCTTGCCCGCGGCCAACACCAGCGACAGCCCCCGGAAGATGGGTCGGCGGGGATCGTA
>JBDLQX010000008.1:0-12404 GCA_039800345.1 Pseudomonadota bacterium
GGCCCGAGGACCACTTCGAAAAGCGATAAGAGTGCAATCTCTTGTGGCGGTAGATAACGGCTGAGCCAGACCAAAAGACTACAGGGCAGTGCCAGCTGAAAGATACCTAGCGCGGCAAGCCAGGCCAGGTCGCCCGTCGTCGCCTGCAGCGGGAAGATAAAGGGAAGGGTGATCGAGGCAGAGATCGTACCGCCCACCATGACAGCCGGTATCAGACTCACCCCGCCGCGGGCGCGCTTGAGCAAAACCAGATTACAGGCAGCAGCAATCGGCGTTCCCAGGGCCACGAAAACGCCTAAGAGGCCCTGCCCCGAGAGCCCCTCTCGCAGCATCCACCAGAGCCCAAAACCCGCAACCACAATGGAGGCAGCCGTCGCCACGGCGATGCGTTCACCAAGAAACCAGCGCGCGAGAATGGCGGCAAAAAGGGGAGCAAGGCTCATAATCAAGAGCGTGTTGGTGACCGACGTCAACATGATGGCCACCATGAAACAGGTGAACATGATGGACCAACAGATTCCGGAGAGCAGGCCGTAGAGGCCCATGTCGCGCACCCGTCGCACCGTGCCAGAGAGCCCAGTCTGGGCAACCAAAACCAAAAAGAGCGTCAACGCACAGAAAAAGCTGCGCCAGAAGGTGACTTCTAAGGAGGCCGCAGACTCAAGCTGCCGGGAGACAACACCCGCAGTGCTCCAGAGCGTGCAGATAAACAACATCCAGAAAAAACCCGACACAGGGCCGGGACGAAGAACCGCCATACGGTGAAGGCTCCAAACAGGGGGGGGTATCGTGACGCTGACACTCTACCGCAAGCTGCCTGCACTAGAGGAAGACCCCCGCCCCGCAGGCTAGGCAAAGGCCGTACTATTACTCTCCGGAATCATTCCCTGGAGCGTGCCCATGGCCCCACTGTCTTCGGTATGGCCTTTTGTCGTCATCCTCGTTGCAAGCCCCGCCGTCTCTGCGGGTAATGCGCCTTTGCTCATCGCCCAGGCCCGCGGTGATGGCGAAAAGCAGATGAACTGTTACATCGCCAGTCGTAAAACCAACCGGGAAAACACGCGCATCAACTGCGTCTACAAGTGCCCCAATGGCAAGACCGAGGCCGAAGTCGTTCCCAGAGGCGTCTCCTGCCCACCCTTTGTGAATGTCGCAAAATAGCTGGGCGTCATTTCCCTCATACCTTGCTGGAGAACGTCCATGCCCACGATTCGTGTAGAAATGTTTGAAGGCCGTACCGAGGACCAGAAACGCGAGTACGCCAAGGCCCTCACCGAGATCACCACCAAGATCCTCGGGGGCAGCCCCGAGTCGGTCGACATTCTCTTTTATGAGTTGCCCGCGCGCCACTGGGCGACCGGCGGCGAACTCTGGAGCGATAAACAGAAGAAATGAACGCGCCGCTCGCGCCCCACATACTGCGGGCCCTGCAAGAGGTTCGGCTCGACGACAAATACCGTCTCGAGAGAGGCCGGGCCTTTATGAGCGGGGTGCAGGCGCTGGTGCGTCTACCCCTGATGCAGCAGGCCCGCGATGCCGCCCAAGGGGTCAACACTGCGGGCTTTATTAGTGGCTACCGGGGTAGCCCGCTAGGCGGCTACGATCAGGCCCTCTGGGCTGCCAAGACCCATTTGGCCGCCCAGCACATCGTCTTTCAGCCCGGGGTCAATGAAGAGCTCGCGGCCACCGCCGTCTGGGGTACCCAGCAGCTCGACCTCTTTCCCGAGAAGAAAAAGTTCGATGGCGTCTTTGGCATCTGGTACGGAAAAGGCCCAGGCGTTGATCGCTGCTCCGATGTCTTTAAGCATGCCAATATGGCTGGAACCTCTCGCTACGGCGGCGTACTCGCCCTCGCAGGCGACGACCATGTCGCCAAGAGTTCCACCGCGGCCCACCAGAGCGACCATATTTTTAAGGCCTGTGGCCTGCCCGTCTTCTTTCCGTCTGATGTCCAGGGCATTCTCGACATGGGGCTGCATGCGTTAGCGATGAGCCGGTTTGCTGGGCTCTGGGCCTCTATGAAGACCATTCAAGACGTCGTCGAGTCCTCAGCAAGCATTGAGGTCGACAACGACCGTGTACAGATTGTTCTCCCGCACGACTTCCCCATGCCCGCCGATGGTGTGCACCTTCGATGGCCCGATGCGCCGCTTGACCAAGAAGCGCGGCTCATGGAAACCAAATGGTATGCAGCGCTTGCCTATGTGCGGGCCAATCGGCTTAACCACAATGTAATTGCCGGGCCCCACGACCGGTTCGGGGTGATTGCCAGCGGCAAGGCCTTTCAAGACACGCTGCAGGCGCTGAACGACCTTGGCCTCACCCGTGAGGTCTGTCAACGTATTGGGCTGCGGCTACATAAGGTCAACGTGGTCTGGCCCCTAGAGCCCACGATCACCCGAGACTTTGCCCAGGGCCTGCAGGAAATTCTGGTGGTGGAAGAGAAGCGCCAGATCATTGAGTACCAGCTCAAAGAAGAGCTCTATAACTGGCGGGCCGATGTGCGGCCCGACGTCGTTGGCAAATTCAACGAACCCGAAGGGGACCACTCCGGCGGGGAATGGTCTCAGCCTAACCCCACAAATAATGTGCTGCTGCGGTCCAAGGCCGATCTCTCGCCGGCGCTGATTGCCAAGGCCCTGGCCAAAAGGCTCTTCAGGCTGGGCGTACCCGACGACGTCGCTGCCGGAATGCGGGTCTGGCTCGCGGTACTGCAGGCCAAGGAAGAGGCGTTGCGGGAAAGCCAGGCCCTCACGGGCACCGCCAACCGCCCGCCCTGGTTCTGTAGCGGCTGCCCCCACAACACCAGCACCCGCGTGCCCGAAGGCAGCCGCGCCTTGGCGGGCATTGGCTGCCATTACATGGTGCTCTGGATGGACCGCAGCACCACCACCTTCACCCAGATGGGGGGCGAGGGTGTGCCCTGGGTGGGGCAGTCGCCCTTTATTTCCGAGAACCATGTCTTTGCCAATATCGGTGATGGCACCTGGTTTCATAGCGGCTCTCTGGCGATTCGCCAGGCCGTGGCCGCGGGGGTCAACATCACCTACAAGATTCTCTACAACGATGCCGTGGCCATGACCGGGGGCCAGCAGGTCGGCGAACGGCCTGAAGGGCTGTCGGTGCCGCAGATCGTGAAGAGCTGTATTGCCGAGGGCGTACGCGAAGTGGCGGTGGTCACCGACGAGCCGAAAAAATACGCAGGTGTCGTTCTCGAGGCGGGTGTATCAGTGCTACACCGTGACGCGCTCGACGGGCTGCAGAAACGGTTTCGTGAGGTTCCAGGTACTACGGTGATTGTCTACGACCAGACCTGTGCCACCGAGAAACGCCGCCGCCGCAAGCGCGGGCGGCTCGCCGACCCCGATCGTTTTGTCGTCATCAACGATCTGGTCTGTGAGGGCTGTGGCGACTGCTCCAGCCAAAGCAACTGTTTATCTGTAGAGCCCAAAGAAACCCCCTTCGGCCGCAAGCGCTCCATCAACCTAAACAGCTGCAATAAAGACGAGTCATGCCTCAAGGGCTTCTGCCCGAGTTTTGTCACGGTAGAAGGCGCTACGCGCAAAAAGCCTGGCGCGAAAGCAGAGGGCTCTGTCGACCCAGCGCCAGAACTTGACACCCTGCCCGCCCCACCAGAACCTATGCGTCCTTCGACCGCCCAGGCCTATGGCATGGTGGCGGCAGGTATTGGCGGCACCGGGGTCATCACCATCGGCCAGATCCTCGGAATGGCGGCCCACCTAGAAGGTAAGGCCGTGGTAACGCAAGACTCCGCAGGGCTCGCCCAGAAAGGGGGGTCAACCTGGAGTCACATTCAGGTGGCCAGCTCGGCAGCAGCGATTGCGGCCACCAAGATCGACATGGCCAAGGCCGATCTCATACTCGCCTGTGATGGCATTGTGGCGGCGGGTGCCACCACGCTTGCCATGATGCAGACAGGCCGCACCCGTATTGCACTCAATGCGCACCAGACCCCCACGGCGGAATTCGTCTCTCGGCCCGACTGGCAGTTTCCTGCCCAGGCCTGCCAGTCGTCCCTAGCGCGCGCTGCAGGTGGAGACCACGTGGCGGGCTTTGATGCACAGGCCATGTCTGTGGCACTTCTGGGTGACGCGATCTATGCCAACCCCATGCTCTTAGGATTTGCATGGCAGAAGGGCTGGGTCCCGCTTCTTCGCGAGACGATTCTTCAGGCCATGGCACTCAATGGTGTGCAAGTGGAGCGTAACCAGCAGGCTTTTGCCTGGGGTCGCCAACTGGCCCATGACCCCGAGGCCGTGCGTGGGCTGCTCTCAGGCCCCGCCGCACAGCCCCGTCTGTCGGAGCAGCCTATGCACTTCGCGGCCCCTGAGACCCTTGCTTCAATGATCAGTCGTCGCGTGGCCTTTCTCACCGACTATCAAAATGCCGCCTATGCGGCCCGCTACCAGTCACTCGTGCGGCGTGTGGCCGAGGCAGAGAAACAGGCCACCGATACCGAACGCCTCGCCCAGGCAGTCGCCCGCTATTTCTTTAAGCTCATGGCTTATAAAGACGAGTACGAGGTCGCGCGTCTGCATACCCAGCCGGAATTCCTTGCTGAGCTCAAGGGTCAGTTCGAGGGAGATTTCCGCATCGTGCACCATCTGGCGCCGCCGCTTTTTTCACAGCGCAATGACAAGGGCGAGCTCGTGAAATCACGGTACGGCCCATGGGTACGTGTTGCCCTGCGGCTTCTCGCCCCCCTCAAGGTCTTGCGAGGCAGCGTGCTTGATGTCTTTGGCTATACCGATGAACGGCGCACCGAACGCGCACTGATCACCCGCTACGAGACAGCCCTCTTAAAAGCGTTGCCGCAGCTTCGGCCCGACACGCTCGAATCATTTGTGCAATGGGCCCGTATCCCCGAGAAGATTCGAGGATACGGGCATGTGAAACATCGGCATCTTCAGGCGGTGTCCACCGAGTGGCAGACACTCGAAGATGCGATGACCGCAGGTGCTACGCGTTCAGGTCGTAACGGTCCGCATTCATCACCTTAACCCAGGCCGCCACAAAGTCCTCGACAAACTTCTGCTGGTTGTCATCCTGGGCATAGACCTCGGCGTACGAGCGTAATACCGAGTTTGAGCCAAAGACGAGGTCGACACGGGTCGCGGTGAACTTTGCCTTGCCTGTCTTACGGACCACGATGTCGTAGCTGTTCTTGCCGGTGGGCTTCCAGTCATAGGACATATCGGTGAGGGTCACAAAAAAGTCGTTGCTCAGAACCCCCACACGATCCGTGAACACGCCGTGGGCCGTGCCGCCGTAGTTGGCACCCAGAACGCGCATACCACCGACCAAAACCGTCATCTCTTGGGCGGTGAGGCCCATCAGCTGAGTGCGATCGAGCAGCATCTCCTCAGGCATGACCGCGTACGACTTCTTCACAAAGTTGCGATAGCCGTCGGCTAAGGGCTCAAGAACCGCCATGGACGCAACGTCGGTCTGCGCTTGGCTGGCATCGCCACGCCCAGGATGAAAGGGTACGCTGATGTTGTAGCCGCCAGCCTTAGCCGCCTGCTCAAGTCCCACATTGCCTGCAAGCACGATCACGTCAGCCACGCTCGCACCTGTCTCGTGGGCAATCGCCTCAAGCCTGCCCAGCACCTTCGCGAGACGCGCGGGTTCGTTGCCTTCCCAGTCTTTCTGGGGCGCCAAACGAATACGGGCGCCATTGGCACCACCGCGGAAGTCAGAGCCACGGAAGGTGCGCGCGCTGTCCCATGCAGTCGCAACCATCTCCGCAATCGAGAGGCCGCTCGCAGCGATCTTTGTCTTCACCGCAGCAACATCGAACTTGTTATTGCCGGCAGGAATTGGGTCTTGCCAGATCAGGTCCTCTTTTGGAACTTCGGGTCCGATGTAACGGGTGCGCGGACCCATATCGCGGTGGGTGAGCTTGAACCAGGCACGCGCAAAGACTTCGGAGAAGTAGGCCGGATCTTTGTAGAACTTCTCTGAGATCTTACGGTACGCCGGGTCCATCTTCATCGCCATATCGGCATCGGTCATGATGGGGTTGTAGCGAATCGAGGGATCCTCCACATCCACCGGCTTGTCCTCTTCCTTAATATTGATCGGCTCCCACTGCCAGGCACCCGCGGGGCTCTTCTTCAGTTCCCAGTCGTAGTTCAAAAGCAAGTAGAAATAGCCGTTGTCCCACTGGGTAGGATGGGTCGTCCAGGCACCCTCGATACCGCTGGTAACCGTATTGCGCCCCACGCCACGGCCCTTTTTGTTCAGCCATCCCAGGCCCTGGGACTCGACCTCTTCCCCTTCCGGAGCAGGGCCGAGATGGGTGGCGCTGCCATTGCCGTGGGCCTTCCCCACCGTGTGGCCCCCCGCGGTGAGGGCGACGGTTTCTTCATCATTCATCGCCATGCGGGCAAAGGTCACGCGGACATCGTGGGCGGTACGCAGGGGGTCGGGCTTTCCGCCCACACCCTCAGGGTTCACATAGATCAGCCCCATCTGCACAGCAGCCAACGGATTTTCCAATGACTCACGGTTATCGCCTGCACCCTCGTAACGATTGGCCGAGAGCCACTCTTTCTCTGAGCCCCAGTAGATGTCTTTCTCGGGATGCCAGATGTCTTCACGGCCAAAGCTGTAGCCGTAGGTCTTCAGACCCATCGACTCGTAGGCCACATTGCCCGCCAAGATAATGAGGTCAGCCCAGGAGAGCCTGTTGCCATACTTTTTCTTGATTGGCCAGAGCAGGCGACGTGCTTTATCGAGGTTTGCGTTATCGGGCCAGGAATTCAAGGGGGCGAAGCGCTGGGCGCCCGTGCCACCACCGCCACGTCCATCGGAGACGCGATAGGTGCCAGCCGCATGCCAGGCCATACGAATCATCAGGCCACCATAGTGGCCCCAGTCGGCAGGCCACCAGTCTTGGCTGTCGGTCATGAGGGCGGTGAGGTCTTTTTTGAGGGCTTGGACATCCAGCTTCTTGACCTCCGCGCGATAGTGAAACCCCTTGAGCGGATCGGTCTTGGTATCGTGCTGGTGCAGAATGTCGAGGTTAAGGGCCTTGGGCCACCAGGCCATGGGCCCCTGGGCGTTGGTGGTATTTCCTCCGTGCATCACGGGACATTGGGCAGGACTATTCATAGATTTCTCCTTTCAAAAGTTAACATCGATAGATTATTTAGAAATCTTGAGTCCGGCCAATTCTTTGTCACTATGGAACGGATAGCCTCCGCCTGCGGTCCCTGTCCCTCCCTTCCCTACTAGAATGAGGCGCTTTTTGCGTGCTGCTGCACACCCCATGACCATTTCCCACAGAATCCTTATCCCATGAACGCCTCTGTCATCGGTGCAGGCCTCTATGCCGTAGAGGTCATTGGGATTGCGGCCTTTGCCCTCTCAGGAATTATCGAAGCCGCTCGCCGACGCATGGACGCCGTGGGGATAACCGCGGTTGCTGGTCTGGCCGCCTTTGGCGGTGGAACGCTGCGCGACCTTCTTCTGGATCGTCGACCACTGTTCTGGGTCGAACATAGCGAGCTGCTCTGGATGATCTTGGCGCTCGCCCTTACCGCGCCGCTTTTCTTACGTGGACGACACTTCAGCCTCACCGAGCGAGCCATGCAACTACCCGATGCGATCGGCCTGGGCCTCTTCTGCGCGAGCGGCACCCAGATCGCCCTTGCGATGGACCTCCCCCCACTCGTCTCTGTACTCATGGGCTTATTCACGGCCATTATTGGTGGCGTGCTGCGCGATATCGTCTGTAACGAGATCCCCCGCGTCTTCTCGGACCACCGTCCCTACGCCCTGTGCGCCTTCGCTGGAGGGTGGGTTCTTGTGGGTGCCGACCGTCTGGGCTTTGAAGAGTGGCTCTGCCTCTTTCTTGGTGCCGCCACGGCGACACTCTCCCGCATCGCTGCGATCCTGCTCGACTGGGAGATCCCACGTTGGAAAACGGATCAGTAACCGATCTGCGTCAAGAAGATACCCCTAGGAGACGGAGCACAAAAGAGCAGCCTCAGGCTGCGCCGGCAGACTCCCGATCAGAAGAGTGCTGCAAGCGCATCACCACCAGAATGAGGCTACCAAGAACCATAAAGCCCGCGGCAAGATACAGGCCCACGCGGTAGTCTCCCGTGCGACTTGCCAAGAGGCCCGTGATCGCAGGTGCGATGATCTGCGCAATGCCATAGGCGAGCGTCATTCGACCCATCATTTTTGCCGGCCGGGTGGGATAGTAGCGCCCGGCCATGGTAAGGACGAGGCTCACCATGCCCACAAACGTCGCGCCAAAGAGTAGCGCACCCATCAGATTGACTACGAGATCGTCAGAGAACGTAGGCGCAAGAATGCCCAGAATCTGTAGCGCCGCAGCAAGGATCAGCGCATCATGGGTCCCAAGGCGCCGCGCGACAAAGTCCCAGAGAATGCAGGCGGGGGCCGCGCCAATCCCGATGGCAATAAAGGCTGCATTGCCCATCGTTTCCAGTCCTGGCAGGCGGGTAATGATCGCCACAATAAATGTCGTACTCACCACAAAGCCCACACCCGCGCAGAAATAGGCGGCCATAAACATCCGCAGGTAGCCGAGCGAGGGGGGGCGGTCTTCTAGGCGCTGACCGCGCTGGTCCAACCCCGTGGTATCTGTGGCAGGAAACCATGCCAGGCTCGGAACCAATAAGACCAGGGCAACCGCCGTGAACACAAACCATTGTTGCCGCCAATCCAGCGCAGGCGTGAGCAGTTCGACGAGGACCGCAGCGCCGATCATTCCGAGTCCGATACCGCTGAAGTGGATACCCAGTTCGCTGCGGAGATTGTTCCGTATCAGCCAGTTCAGCAGAAGCCCGGTGCCTAAGAGCATGCCGGCCGTGCCACTGAGACCCGCCAAAAACCGGGAAATCATCCAGAGCCATGGGTTATCGGTCATCCCCATGAGTACGGTACTCAAAACACCCACCACCAGTCCCCACCGAAAAAGCCGGTACTTCAAGCGCAAGTCTTGAATCAACGAGGCAAGATAAGCGCCCGTGAGATAGCCCGCATAGTTTGTTGCCGCGAGCCATCCCGCCTCTGCAATGCCGAGCCCTGCCTGTTCCTGCATCAGGGGCAGGAGAGGCGTGTAGGCAAAACGCGCCACGCCCAGTGTCAAAAGCAGTGAAAAGATTCCTGCCGAAAGAGCGCGAAAACGGTCGGAGAGCGGTAAGGCCAAGGGGGGTCTCCCATCATGAGACCCCCTCACTCTATCTCACCAGGCGCTGCCCTCTATTTTCCTGGGATGATCGGCAGCAGGAGATACGCCTGACGCGACGGGCCCGTATGTAGGGTGACATCGCCGCCGAAGACTTCTGCGGGGCGGTCACGCGGGTCGTTGTGTACAAAAGGCCCGCAGCCATGCCATACGGTGCCAAGCGTCTCTAACCCCTTGCTCGGGCCACCCGGGTATTCGTAGTCTTTGCCCCGAATCGTGAGGGCGACACGATAACCCTTAGGCAACACCACGCAGGTCGGCCAGACCTCGACATCCACCTCATAGACGGCGCCCGGGGTAAGTTTCTGCTCCTCGTCATGCGAGTGGTACGGCCGGTACGGCTGACTTAAGGCAGGGTCGAGCTTTCGGTGCGAGACCCGCAGCCATCCTTGGGCAATCGGCGTGTTCGGGTCGAGCGCCCCTTGGAACACGACCTCTTTCATATTCGGGTCAAAGGCGCGCACGATTAAGAAGAGGTCGGCATCGTTGGTGCTCGAGGAGACCCAGAGCTTTGCCGCGATCGGCCCGGTAATCTCTGTGGGCGCTGCAAGGGGTGGCGTCATCAGGGTGACGCCTTCGCCCAGCCCCGCATAGGTTACAGACGCGTCGACAGCCTGCGGCTGCTCAGAAAGCTGGAGCTGCGAAAGATGCAGATAATGGCGTGTCCACTGCGTGCGTGCCAACGGCCACTCATTTTCGTGCCGCTCGACAAACTTCTCGCCCGGGTGCCGCACTTGTAACAAGACCTTAGGCATCTCTGACCAACCGGTCTTTTCTCCCTTAAGGAAGTGCCCCATAAACTTCTTCTGCAGGGCCAGGCCATAGTTGGTATAGAAATGCGTCCAGTGCTCAATGCCATGCACTTCCAGCCACTTCTGACTCGCTGCCGACCTGGTGAAGGCCTCAAAGTTGCCCCGTGGATGTAGACCCTGCCCACCCCAGTTGGCGGCAGACAAAAATGGGGTCTTCACCTTCGACCAATCAGGCATGCGGGACTGCCAGAATTCATCGGTATCGAGCTTTCGCGAAATACAGTCTTCGTAAAAATTCTTGCGATTCGCGCCGAGTTCTTCGTCCGTGAGGGTCTCCGGCCCAGAGACCCAATCACCGGTCAGACGACTTCTGAAGCCACGTTTTCCCCTGCCATTCTGTACCGAGTAGACCTGCGACTTTGACCAATCTTGAACGAACCCGCGATTAAAGATGCCGCCGTGATGGGCCATGTCGCGATAGAAATCGGCAGCCGCTTCCCAAGGAATCATGGCCGCAAGGTGCTTCGGCTGCAGCGCCGCACACTGCCACTGGTTCTGGCCAAAATAAGAAATGCCGTTTAGGCCTACCTTGCCATTGGACCAAGGCTGCACGCCTGCCCAGTCGACACAGATGGCAAGATCTTTTGCCTCACGCAGAGACCAGATATCAATTACCCCCTGCGAGCGACCGGCGCCTCGGCTATCGACCCGCACCACCACGTAGCCATCGGGTACCCACTTCTCAGGATCCACCACCTCCCAGACCTGGTACTTATTGGTGGAGTCGGTGGGCACCTCTGGATGGGTGGCACACATCGTGCGCCACTGGCTACCGTAAAGGTCTTCAAAGTGTAGCCACTTCCCATAGGGCCCCATGGTGAGGATGACCGGATACTTTCCCTGAGTGGTCGGGCGAAAAATATCGCACCGAAGTACGACGCCATCTTCCATCGTGATGGGCATATCCCAATCAATATGCATGCCGTCCCGAACCTCGCTAACCTCACGATAATCCATCCCTGTCTCCTCATTTTTTTTCATGTTTGACGTCTACGCTGACGACCCCTTGATTATCAAAGATTCAGCAGGCGGACCGCAAGCAAAACCTTCCCCCTAGGGAAAGTGCTAGTGGTGGCAAAGCGTATCCCCATCGTTAGAATGGGGCGTATTGATCAACTGTTCAACTAGAAACAGTCCTTCACCTCAACATGCTCGTGCAGTCCGAAGACTTGCCCCACTCCTTATCTCGTTAGCTGTTAACGCTATAAGAAGCGTATGGCTGTAAGTGGGTTGTGAATCGTGTCAGGGGCAGCGGTTCATGGCCTAAGTTTTTCGAAAACTATCCAAGGAGACTAGGCATGAAACGCGATTTTTTGAAACTGCTTGTTGGTGGTGCAACAGCATCTATGGTGATGGGCCGTTCCGCCTTCGCCCAGCAGAACACACAACCCCAGATCTGGAAGATGGCGATTCCGGTCGGGGAAAAGTCTTGGTTCGGTGAGATGCACAAATGGTGGGGTAGCGAGGTAGAGAAGCGGTCAGGCGGAAAGATACAGATCCGCTACTTCTGGAGTGACTCCCTGGTGAAGTGGGCTGACGCGCTGCCAGGTATTCAGTCGGGCATCGCCGATCTTGCCTGGGTAAGCAGCACCTATTTCCCGGCAAAGTTCCCGAACTACATGACGCTCGATCAGATCTTTAACTTCGGCGACGACTATGTAGCCGCGCTGAAGGCGGCCATCGACACTATGGAGAATCAGGCCGATCTCAAAGCCGAAATCGCGAAGGAAGATATTATTTTTCTGATGCCGCATATCAGCGGCCACGCCCCGGTTGGTACCCGCCAGGCATTGAAGTCTGTGAAGGAACTGAAGGGGAAATCTCTGCGTACCTACGGTGGTGCCAGGGTGGACTTCTACAAGGCCCTTGACGCAAATCCGATCTTTATGCCCTTCGGTGAGATGTACAACGCGATCGACCGCGGCACCATCGATGCGCTCGGCGATATGGCGATTCTGCTGAGCAATGCCTTCAAGCTCAACGAAGTCGTGCGTCATGTGCACTTCCTCAACCCGCCAGGATCCAAAGGCAACGGTGGAGCACTGGCTTCGGGCTTCTTTATGACAGGCGCAAAGTTTCGGGCCCTCCCTAAAGAGACCCAGACCATGCTCATGCAGTTACGAGCCGAATACACCGAGCGGTACGGTCAGTCGCTGATGGACCTCGAAGAGACCATCAAGGCCGACTGGGTCAAAAACAGTAAGATCGTCTTCCAGCAATCCTCGCCTGACGATGAGAAGTTCATGCTCGAGCGCGGTAACACCGCGAACGAACTACTCTTTAAGCGCCAAGAGGATGCCGGCCACAAGAATGTGCGGGCGGTCTGGGGGCATTTCCAGAATGCA
>JBDLQX010000009.1:0-11389 GCA_039800345.1 Pseudomonadota bacterium
TTTGTAATGATGTTGACTACACCACCAAGGGCCCGATCGCCGAAGAGTACTCCCCCCCCTGCTTTGCGAATCTCGACCTGTTCAATCGCATCAATGGGTAGCTGGCTCCAATGAACGGTGGAGTCATCAATGTCATTTGTCCGAGCCCCGTCAATCAACACCAGGGTTCGTTGCGCGCTTGCACCGCCTAGGTATCCTAGATCAAATGCCGCATCAACGCCGAGCCTTCCGTACTGCCTTGTCAGTAATCCCCCAGAGACCTGATCGAGCAACTCCGTAACGTTTACGGCCCCGCTTGATTCGATTTGTTGTCGGTTTATTACCTCAACGAGTACGGTGGCCTGCCCTTGCGGCTCGCTCACCTTACTTGCACTGACGACCACCGGTTCGAGCGTTGCTAGGTTCTGGGCGTATACAGAGCCGCAGGCTGCATAGACTGATGCAGCCACAAAGGTGCGCAGAAATTTCAATTTCTTTCCTTCCAGGCCGCCCACCCCCCGAGGCGACAAACAGAGGTAGTCCTGAAAGGCCGGTATCCAGACTTCGGGCTTAGAAAACGCCACCCGCGCATGCAGGCGAGCGTGTTCGGTCTATGCTCGCCTTCCCAGAAAACGCGCGAACCATATCTGCGCGAAAAATCCAGTGACCGATGGCTGCGAAGACAGCGCACCGAAGAGCAAGACACCCGTTACTGTTTCGGGGAAAGTGTTGGATTCTCACCAACTTCCCGTTTATCCCACGCTAGATGGGCACCATGACAGGCTGTTCACACGACTGTGAACAAGAAAGACTGTAACAGAAGTCTTACACAGAAGTGAAAAAATTATTAGACACTATGTCGGCCGACGCTGCTGGCTTCGCTAGGACGGACGAACAGGGTTTGACGCCATCGCCCGCAGGCTAAATTCGATACGCACAAGAATAAGGAACACCGCAAGTGCCATGAAGGTGGCAAGCGCCGCCCCCGCGATCATCAAGAGTCGCAGGGCCTCTCCCTTATTGCGCTCTTCTGCGGCCACCTGCTTTAGCCGCTCCTGCGCGCTCTTCTGGGCGGCCGTCAGATCTTTCTGCTTTTTCTCGGCCTGGCGCTGGTCCCACTCTTGCACATGGAAATTCAGAATCCGCGAGGCCACCGATTCCACCTTGCCTTCTTTCTGCAGAACGATCATGCGTGGGGTCTGCACCACTTCACAGGCAAACCGCGCTGCGTCTTTTACCCAGGGGGCGCCTCGACTCGGGGAGGCATCAGCAACCTTCTGAATCTCGAGCCGATAGGCCTCGATCTGGCGAGATGCGTTTTCAAGATTTGCCTCAACGGTATCGATGCCGGCGGCCTTGGTGAAGTCTACAAGGCAGCGATACAGCGCAGTTACGTCTTCCAGATACTGCAAAGTTGGCCCCGGAGCAGCGCTGTTGGGTGCAGCGGTCGGCCCTGGGGCTGGGGTCGCACCGGCAGCCGGTGTTTTTTCTTGTGGCTTTTCGGGTGGGTCTATGAGGGTTAAAAACTGCTCTGCCCGAATCCCCTCTACAGAGACTGGCGCGGGCTCGGGTGACGCCGCAGGTTTATGGGTATACATCGATACCGCATAAATGCCGAGCCCTAACCCACCGGCCAAAGACGCTGTCATGACGATGAGCAAGACAACACGAAATACCCCGAGGAGAAAAACCTCAGGAGCGCTCGAACGCCGTGTGAGCGTCGCAGAAGGAGTGGGCTGACCTGTCATTCTGGCAGAGGCTTTTGCTGAAGCGCTATGCGAAGGACCTAACGTTTTTTGGTGAATGACTCAAGCGCCACCACAAAAAACTCGCTCACACCTGGATCGAGAACGCTCGCATCACAATGGCCCGAGGCAGGAATTGCCGGCCAAGACGGTGCCGCGGGAAGCCCAAGCGTGTTCTGCGAGAGGATCACACCGGAGACATCCACCAAGAAGTCTCCTACCCCCAGGTCGGCCACTTGCTGAAACAATGCCGAAGACGCCGGTATCGTGCCGCGAATCTCTGACCCACAGGCAAGGGACCCAAAGGCTACGCCGCATGGCAAGCCAAGCACCACAGAGGCTGACCCATCTTTCGCAAGCCGAAGGCTTTTTACCTGTGCCACCCAGTTGTGAAATCGTCGATCGGGGGCGATCGTGCTGAGCGCGGTATCGCGGCGGGTCTTGGCCACTGTGAGGCGAACCTCATTACGCAGATTTTGCGCCGCGAACACGTCTTGGTTATAGCTGCTAACGGCCTGACAGAACTGCAGCTGCTGCAAGGGGAGAAGGCCGCGAACAGCCGTCCACTCCCCGGGGGGAAGGTTCCACCGAACAGCGGTCGGGTCCCCCGATGAGGCGACTGCCGAGGCGGGTGCAGGAGCAGCGCCTGGCAACGTCACGGTCGATGCTGCTGTTGGCTGCAAAGGCGCTGCCGCCGCCGCAAGGTCTAACCGAAGTCGCGTGATTTCTTCTTGGAGCGTTTTGTTGTTGGCCTGAAGCCCTGAGATCTTCGTGTCTTGGGCTGCAGCCTTTTGCGCATGGTCGTTTCTTAACGCAATAATTTCTTGCTCTCGTGCCTTTTCGGCTGCCTGTCGTTTCGTTTCTGCCTCAAGCAGCTGCTTATCTTTGGCTGCGATAGCCCCCTTAAGACGGGCAATCTCTTTTCGCGCAGCAGACAGGTCTTGGTCAGACTTGGCGCGCGATACGCGCAATGCCTGCTCGTGTTTCTGCTCGAGTGCCTTTGTTTTTTCTTCCATCTGCAGCAACAGAGACTTCTTCTGATTCTGCAGAGACTGGATCTCTTCGTTGAGCCTTGCAATCTGCGCCGCGTCGTCTTGGGCTTTGGCCTGCGCTGCACCGATCAGCGAGCGAATCGATTCTGGGGTATTGCGGGCAGCGACGGTTTCAATTTGTACTTCACCATCAAAAATCGCCAGCGTGCACTGCTCGCCAGTGCGCTGGCAGTCTTGTACTACCTGCTGACTCAACTGGGCGCGCACCGTGGAAACACCCGGCACACGCGGAAAAGTAATGAAGGCGAAATGTGACTGATCCGCCCGCGCATTCTTAGCCATAGCCACTGCGTAGCCCTGGCTGGGGTAATTCAGATGAACCAAGGTGATCAGCGAATGCTTGTATTCCCAGGGCACACGGTCTGCAAACCAGAGTTCGTTAAAGCAGCCTCGGGTGCCATCTGAAAAACGAATCGTGAGCGAGTCCGAGCAAGACTGCGCTGAGGCGTGGCCAACAAGCCCCCCAAAAAGCACAACAAAAACGTAAATAAATGCGGGTAACTTCATGATAAGCCTCAGACTTTCGGCGAATAATATGTCTGGAGACTACCCTGTTGTCGAGATTTCGTCAACCCTATGGGGTCTTTGCCGATGGGAAGTGTAGGCATTTAACCTACATCGAGATGTAGCCGCTAAGATGGGGAATCGCCGCGAGGGGCTGAAGATTGGTCGGGGCGAGATGATTCGAACATCCGACCCCTTGCACCCCATGCAAGTGCGCTACCAGGCTGCGCTACGCCCCGACCGAAGACGAGAGTCTAACACAGGCCCCCTACGTGGAGGCGCGGCTAGGACGTAGGATTTTTAAGATCTCAAGGAGCTCTTTGCGCAGCTCGGGCGACAACGACAGTCCCACCGCAGTGTGATCGGCAAAGGCCTCGGTTGGCTTTGCTAAGACATCACGGGGCGTAACCGACGCAGAGGTTTTGTCTGACAAAGAGATGGGCTTACCCTCAAGTAGCCGGTGTCGCGCGCCATTGATCGTAAAGCCCTCTTCATACAGAAGCTCACGAATGCGGCGAATGAGAAGCACCTCGTGGTGCTGATAGTAACGGCGGTTACCACGCCGCTTTACGGGCTTGAGCTGGCTGAACTCCTGCTCCCAATAGCGCAGAACATGCGGCTTGACCTGACAAAGCTCGCTGACCTCACCAATGGTGAAGTACCGCTTTGATGGAATGCCAGGAAGCACGATTGAAGTCAACGCAACTCCTTATCAGTGGGCGTAGTGTAAACGCATCCGTTGCCAGACGCGGGGCGTTGCAGAGAAGTCGGAGAAAGCCTAGGCATCATCATCCACAACATGCATTGCATCGGATGAAAGCCCTTGAACTTGATTCTTCAGCTTCTGACTGGCGTGAAAAGTAACGACCCGGCGCGCAGAAATGGGAATCGATTCACCTGTTTTGGGGTTGCGACCAGGGCGAGACGACTTGTCACGAAGCTGGAAGTTACCAAATCCTGAGAGCTTCACGAGTTCACCCTCTACCAAGGCAATTCGGATCTCTTCGAAGAATGCGTCGACCAGTTCTTTGGCCTCGCGCTTATTGAGCCCGACCTGATCAAAAAGAATATCTGCCAATTCCGCCTTGGTAAGGGCAGTTCCCGACCCGGCAGTGACTTCCGCATCGTCGGTGAAGCTAGATTTGCTGTCTATAAACACGGCTCTTGAATCCATCCGACGTTTCCACAAAAATAACCTATGCCACCCGGAGCGTTGCCTTGCAATCCTCCTGCACTGCGCGAACAATGACCTCTATGGCTTGTTCGATATCGGCATCCTCCAGCGTACGAAGAGTATCTTGGAAGTGGAATCTGAAAGCAAGGCTTTTTTCATTTACCGCAATGCCCTGCCCTCTATATTCGTCAAAACACTTGAAGTTATTAAGACTAAGCAATTGATTTGATTTTTGTTTTAACTTGAGAATGGTTGATGCAATCTGGCCTGCCGCAACGTCTGTGCCCACCACAAAAGCGAGGTCTCGGACCACCATGGGGAACTTCGAAGGGGCCTGCGGCGCGGGCATGGCGCAGTGCAGCAGTGGGAGAACATTGAGTTCAAAGGCCACGAGAGGCTGAGGAATCTGCCAGGCCTGCTGCAGGCTCGGGTGAACTACCCCAATCCATCCGATGTTCTGCCCATGAAGATAGACCGCCGCCGCCATTCCCGGATGAAGAAAACCCGCTGATGTTGCCCCCTCGATGGCCTTGTATTCGAGAGAAAGCGGCGCTACAAGGGCCTCAAGATCCGACTTGAGGTCGTAGAAATCGACAGGCCGAGGCTGAATGCCCCATTGGTCATCACAGACCGGGCCGTACGCCAGGGCTGCTAGCCGCAGGGGTTGGTCGATTCCGGCCACCGAAAGCGCATCGTCTTGCACAGAGCTATCGGCAGAGAAGACCCGACCCAACTCAAAGACCCGCACGCGGGTCTCCTGCCGTGCGAGATTATCCTGCAGCACCTTTACCAGACTTGGCAGCAGGCTGGGCCGCATCACCGAATACTGGGCAGCAATGGGATTAAGCAGGCTTACCTGCTGCTCCGGCCGGGCAAAAAGGGCGGCGAGCGCTGGCTCGATAAAGCTATAGGTGACTACCTCGTGAAAGTCTTGGTAGACCAAGGCCTGGCGCAGGCGGTGCGTTGAACGCTGGGTTTCGGCAGGAATCTGGGGCGTAAGCACCGCGGTGGGGGACCGCACGCCGATCTTGGCAAAGCCCACGATGCGGGCCACCTCTTCAATCAAATCTTCCTCGATCTCAAGGTCAAAACGCTCGGCCGGTGGCGTTACATAAAAGACATCGTCTGAATCGCTGGATTCGTGTCGATGCGTGAGTTGTAGCCGTGTGAAGACTGCGCTGATTTCACCAGCCGTATACGGGCGCCCCATGATCTTCTCGCACCGACTGCGACGCATCATGACGACTGGCCGCGCTGGAATCGCCTGTAGATCGTCCTCTAAGGGGCCCGCCCGTCCGCCACAGATCTGCAGAATGAGGGCCGTAATGATTTCGATGTGGGCGATCGTGGTGGCGGCACTCACGCCGCGCTCGAACCGATGGCCGGCGTCGGTGGCGAACTTGAGCTGCTGGGAACGACCTCGCACCGCATCAGGCCACCAGAAGGCCGCCTCAATAAGAATATTTTTCGTTTGGGTAGAGACCGCGGTACGCTCGCCGCCCATGATGCCGGCAAGCGCCACCGGCCCCTCTGCGTCAGCAATCACCCCAAAGTAGTCGTTCAAGACAGGCGACTGGCCATTGAGCAAGGCCAAAGACTCCCCTGGCCGCGCCCAGCGCACCTCGATACCGCCCTCCGGTAAGGGACGCAGCGCATCGAGATCGAAAATATGGGTAGGACGCCCGAGTTCGAGCATGACATAGTTTGAAATATCGACCAGCACCGAGATGCAACGCTGGCCGGCCGCCTCAAGCCGTCGTTTAATAAACGCGGGGGTATCAACACTGGCATCGACCCCTTCGATCACCCGGCTTGAGAACCGACCGCATAGAGGCCGAGCTCCGGAGACGGCTTCGGGACGCAGCCGAATGGGAAACTGTCGATTGGAGACTACAGGACAGACGGCCGCAGATTCTGATGCGAGGCGCTCCGGATGGGTAATGAGGGGGGCAAGGCCCGTAAGTGCGCCTTCTGCCAAGGCAGTTGGGGTACGCAGAGGCAGGCCCAATACCGCAGACAATTCCCTCGCCACGCCTAAGACAGACAGGCAGTCCGGGCGATTCGGGGTGAGCTTGAGCGTCAGGGTCTTCTCGTCGAGACCGAGCAGGTCACGGATATTCATGCCCAAGGCCATGCTCGGCTCGGGCGAGAGCTCGACAATTCCCGCACCTTCCTCTGAGATACCCAGCTCCTTCAAAGAACAGAGCATCCCCTGGCTTTCCACGCCGCGCATTTTTGCGCGCTTGATCTTAAAGTCACCGGGCAATACGGCGCCCTCTCGGGCGCAGGCGACAAAAATTCCTGCGCGCGCATTCGGTGCGCCGCAGATAATTTGAAGCGACTCCGCGCCTGGCCCGGCATTCACCCGACAGACACGTAATCGATCGGCATCCGGATGTTTTTCCGCCGACTCAATGCGGGCGAGTACCACGCCTGTAAAGGGGGGCGCGGCGGGTTCGAGATCTTCGACCTCCAGGCCAGCCATGGTGAGCGCCTCGGCGATCGCTTCCACCGAGGCAGAAGTATCGATCCAGGAACGCAGCCAGAACTCGGGGATACGCATGACTTAGAGGCCCTGAAACTGACGAAGAAAACGCAGATCGTTCTCGAAAAAAAGACGCAGGTCAGCGACGCCGTAACGCAGCATGGTGAGCCGCTCTAGGCCGCTGCCAAAGGCAAAGCCAATAATCTTTTCAGGATCGAAGCCAAAGTGCCGAATCACAGACGGATGTACCTGGCCTGCGCCTGAGATCTCGAGCCAGCGCCCCTGCAGAGGGCCGGTGCCAAATCGCATGTCGATCTCTGCGGAGGGCTCCGTGAACGGGAAAAACGAGGGACGAAACCGCACGTCGAGATCTGTGGTGTCAAAGAACTGCTGCAGAAAATCGTGATAGAGCCCCTTGAGGTCGGCAAAGCTTACAGAGTCGCCGAGCCAGAGGCCCTCTACCTGGTGAAACATGGGTGAATGGGTGGCGTCACTGTCTACGCGGTAGGTACGCCCGGGGGCTATAACCTTAATGGGCGGTGTGTGGGAACGGGCATACCGCACCTGCATAGGGCTGGTATGGGTGCGCAACAGCAGAGGACGACCGCCGCTGTCGTTACGATCAAGGTAGAAGGTGTCCTGCATAGAACGGGCAGGATGGTTCTCTGGATTGTTCAGTGCGGTGAAATTGGTCCAGTCATTTTCGATCTCTGGACCGTCCGCAACATCGAACCCGATCGATCGAAAAATGGCCTCGATGCGCTGCCAAGTCTTAATAACAGGGTGGATGGTTCCGACCCCACGCCCGCGGCCAGGCAGTGTGACGTCGATGGCCTCTGCAGAGAGCTTTTCCCGCAAAGCCTGCTCGGTGAGGGCCTGACGTCGACTGGCCAGGGCCGTCTCGATAGCTGCTTTCGCCTTATTTACTAGGGCACCCTGGGCGCGACGCGCGTCAGGGTCGAGCCCCGAGAGCCCTTTGAGCAACTCGGTGACAGAGCCCGACTTCCCCAGGAACCGGGCCTTCGCATTCTCTAAGGAGGCGGTGTCTGAACACGCCTCGAAGGCAGACACTGCCTCCGAGACGAGCTGATCGAGCTCGACCATCACCAGAAACTGACGCTAGCGGATATGAAAAACGGCGAAAACTAGCCGAGCGCGGCTTTCGCCTTGGCGACGACCGCTGCAAACGCGGCTTTGTCCGTCACTGCGAGATCGGCCAAGACCTTGCGATCCATCTCGATGCCCGCTTTTTTCAGGCCGTTGATAAATCGGCTGTAGGTAATATCTTGCGCACGACAGGCGGCATTAATGCGCGTGATCCAAAGCGCCCGGAATACGCGCTTGCGATTTCTGCGGTCGCGATAAGCGTACTGGCCCGCACGCATGACGGCCTGCTTGGCGACACGAAACACATTATTGCGGCGGCCACGGAACCCTTTGGCAAGGGCAAGAATTTTCTTGTGACGGGCGCGGGCGGTAACACCACGTTTTACGCGAGGCATAGTTCGGCTCCTTTACGCGTAGGGCATCATGTCGCGGACACGCTGGATGTCCGAGGGATGCACAGTCAGCGTACCGCGCAGCTGACGCTTGTTCTTGGTGGTGCGCTTGGTAAGAATGTGGCGCTTAGTGGCGTGGGCGCGTTTAATCGACCCACTGCCTCTAGCTATAAACCGCTTGGCGGCGGCTTTCTTTGTCTTCATCTTGGGCATACATGCTCCGGTTTATATAACCCTAAAGGGGGTTGACACCTTGCCAACACTTCAGGCCCCTTAGCGGCCGAATAAAAAACTGCTTTTGTTTACTGCATTGCCTACTACTTCTACTAACTTCACTTCTTCTTTTTGGGCGCCATGATCATGACCATTTGGCGCCCCTCGAGCTTGGGCATCTGTTCTACCTGGCCAAGCTCCGTAAGATCTTCCTTCACCCGCTCTAGCATGCGCATACCGAACTCTTGGTGGGCCATTTCACGCCCGCGGAAACGGATCGTGATCTTTGCCTTATCGCCCTCTTCCAAGAACCGGGTAAGGTTTCGAAGCTTCACCTGGTAATCGTTGTCATCTGTTCCGGGCCGGAACTTGACCTCTTTGACCTGGATGACTTTTTGTTTCAGCTTTGCATCGTGGGCCCGCTTCTGTTCTTGGTACTTGAACTTCCCAAAATCCATGAGCTTGCATACAACCGGAACCGCCTGGGGGGCAATTTCCACAAGATCGACTTCTGCCTCTTCTGCAAGTCGTAGGGCCTCGGAGATCTTTACGATGCCCACGGCTTCGTTGTCTACACCAATAAGCCGCACCTCAGGAACGGTGATTTCTTCGTTTACGCGATGCGTTCGTTCTGTAGCGATTATTCAACCTCACTTGTTAAATTCTTACGCACTCCACCCTCTCTGCAAAACCTAGAGCCTGCGGCCGCAGGCCCTAATGCTTACGCCCGGGTGGAAACCTGTTCTGCAATAAACCGCCCTAAATCTTCTACCGAAAACATTTGAGCCTCGGGGGCAGACTCATCGCGTCTGCGCGCACGGAGCGCAACCTGCCCTGCATTTTTCTCTTTTTCGCCCACAACGGCGATAAAAGGAACTTTTTGAAGGCTTAACTCGCGGATTTTATAAGAGATTTTGTCGTTTCGCAAATCTGCTTCGGCACGAATACCCTGATCGCGCAGCATTTTTACGACAGTCTGGGCATAGTCGGCCTGATTTTCAGTAATCGATGCCACAGCCACCTGAACCGGCGAGAGCCATACTGGCATGGCGCCCGCATGGTTCTCAATGAGGATGCCAATAAACCGCTCGAGCGACCCCACAATGGCCCGATGCAGCATGACAGGGTGCCGGCGCGTGTTGTCTTCGGCCACATATTCGGCACCCAGACGCACGGGCATATTGAAATCCACCTGAATAGTGCCGCACTGCCAGACCCGACCCAACGAGTCTTTGAGGCTGTATTCCACCTTCGGCCCGTAAAACGCACCCTCGCCCGGCAATAACTCCCACTTTACCCCGACCCGATCTAAGGCCAGGGAAAGCGCCTGTTCGGCCTTGTCCCAGCTTTCATCCGACCCGACCCGATTGGCTGGCCGGGTGGACAGGCGATAGATGACATCGGTAAATCCGAAGTCGTGATAGACCGCGAGAAGCTTCTCGGTGAAGGCCTGCACCTCAGACTGAATCTGGTCTTCCGTGCAGAAGATATGCCCATCGTCTTGGGTGAAGCCCCTTACCCGCAAGAGCCCGTGTAGGCTTCCAGAAGACTCATTGCGATGACAGGAGCCGAACTCTCCGTATCGCAAGGGAAGATCGCGATAACTGCGAAGCCCCGAGTTGTAGACCTGTACGTGCCCCGGACAGTTCATAGGCTTGAGCGCGTAGTCGCGGTTCTCTGAGGCCGTAGTGAACATGTTGTCTTTGTAGTGCTCCCAGTGGCCGGACTTCTCCCATAGAGAGCGATCGAGTATGGAGGGGCAGCGAATCTCCTGATAGCCGGCGTCTTTATATACTAGCCGCAGGTATTGCTCGACCTGCTGCCAGATGGTCCACCCCTTAGGGTGCCAAAAAACCATACCTGGCGCGTTGTCCTGCACATGGAAGAGATCGAGTGCTTTGCCAAGTTTGCGGTGGTCGCGCTTCTCGGCCTCTTCGAGCTGGTGTAAATAGGCGTCGAGTTCGTCTTTCTTGGCCCAGGCGGTGCCATAGACCCGCTGCAACATCTCGTTGCGATGGTCGCCACGCCAGTAGGCACCGGCCACCTTCATGAGTTTGAAGACCTTGAGTTTTCCCGTGGAGGGCACATGAGGCCCGCGACAGAGGTCTACGAAATCGCCCTCGCGGTAGAGCGAAATCTTTTCTCCTTCAGGGATCGAACCGATGATCTCTGCCTTGTACTTCTCACCCATCTTCTGAAAGAGGGCGATGGCCTCGTTACGATCCCAGACCTCACGCACTACAGGCTCGTCCTTGGCTGCCAAGGCCTGCATGCGGCTCTCGATTGCCAAGAGGTCTTCGGGCGTCAGGGGGCGTTCATAGGAGAAGTCGTAATAAAAACCGTTGTCAATCACTGGGCCAATCGTGACCTGCAGACCCGGAAAGAGCTGCTGCGCCGCGTAGGCCATCAGATGCGCCGAGGAGTGACGAATAACCTCGAGCCCCTCGGGATCTTTGTCTGTAACGATGGAAAGCTGAGCATCGCGTTCGATGAGTGTGCTGGTGTCGACCAGCGTGCCATCGAGCCGACCCACGATTGCTGCCTTGGCGAGCCCTGCTCCAATACTTGCAGCCACCTGGGCCACGGTTACCGGATGATCGAACTGACGAACGGACTGATCTGGGAGCGTTATGCGAATCATGGGAATGAGAAAGAATTGGTAGGCGCGATTGGACTCGAACCAACGACCCCCACCATGTCAAGGTGGTGCTCTAACCAGCTGAGCTACGCGCCTGCGG
>JBDLQX010000010.1:0-4786 GCA_039800345.1 Pseudomonadota bacterium
ACCGATCTCCGGCTGTCAGAGCCTCTGCCAGCGAAGTTGGTACCCGTCTCAGGGGGTGGCGCTGGTGAGCCTCTGCAACTCGAGATGGCGGCCCAGCCGCAGGGTGCCCCTGCCGCGGCGAAGTCGAAATCTGCCGAGGCCGAGGCTGTCGCCTAAGCCCCTCGTTACTTAGGCGGTTACGCGGGGCCGCATGGCGTTTTCCGGCCCGGCGGGGGCGATGCCCCCGCCACCGTCGTTCTTAGCGGCCTAGATGTTCCGCTCCAGGGTAGCGCCTGTTTACCTGTCGTCTAGACTCCTGCCCCCGTTTCTTGTGGCCTTCGCGCCGACCATTGCCACCGTGAAATCCCCGGGCTAGGCGAACTCCGCCCTAAAGATCTCTGTGCAGTCACCGATTCATTGACTGTAAGACGTTAAAACCGCTCACAGGATAAAAGGACAAAGATATGCGCCCGATGAAACGAGGAATCGACAGCTACGGGGAAGTCAAAGTTTCCACCGGTGTGGCCACAGCCGACAGTGTGCAGCTGATCCAGATGTTGTTTGATGGTCTCATCGAGAGCCTGCGAGCCGCCGAGGGGCAGATTGCGCGCGGCGCTATTGAGGAGAAGTCCCGCAGTCTGGCCCGGGCTGGCAAGATCGTGTTGGGTCTGCAGAGTTCACTGAACTTTGAATCGGGTGGCGAGATCGCCAAGAATCTCGACGAGCTCTATGGCTACGTGACGCGTCGTCTGCTGCATGTCAACCTGCATAACGACCTTGAGGCCCTCAAAGAGATCTATGGGCTAATGGCAGAGATTCAGAACGCCTGGTCGACAGTCCCCAATATGCTCGAAGGCCGTTCTTCCTCCCCGTCGATGCGCCTGGCCTCCTAAGGGCGCAGACGGCATCAAGTAGACCGTAGCGGCTCCTACGGCACTGACCGTGGCAAGGGCCCGAACCCTTCGGGGCTTGCCACCGGCCAGTGAGTCTTAAAGGGTTCGGGTAGCCCGGCGGTATCGGTTCCAGAACTCGCCGCTTTTAATACCCCGGTTGGAATGTTGATGATGGTCGAGCGCAGAGGCACGGCATGACCGGTCTTGTCTCGCACCATGATGAGATCGGAAGTGATCTGTCGGGTGTGATGAAGCCCCGCGGCCCCCATCATCTCGGCGAGATTCTTCAGCGTGTTGGCATGAAAGTTATAGACGCGGGATGCCTTGTCCTCGACCACAAGCGCCTTTTGACGTAGGGGGTCCTGTGTGGCCACGCCTGTCGGGCAATGATCGGTGTGGCAACTGCGCGACTGGATGCAGCCTAAGGCGAACATAAAGCCGCGCGCGGCGTTGCACCAATCGGCCCCAAGGGCCATACAGCGGGCAATATCAAAGGCCGAGGTGATCTTTCCAGAGGCGCCAATGCGAATCTGGTCGCGCAGGCCCGCACCCACTAAGGTCATGTGTACGAGGCGAAGCCCATCGCGAAGAGGCATACCCATGTGGTCGGCAAACTCCACGGGCGCCGCGCCCGTACCGCCCTCAGACCCATCCACGACAATGAAGTCTGGGGTGATGCCCGTCTCCTGCATCGCCTTGACCACCCCGAACCACTCGTGGATCTGGCCAATACAGAGCTTGAATCCCACGGGTTTCCCATCGGACAGGGCCCGCAACTTTTCAATAAAAGCCATCAGTTCGCGTGGCGTAGAGTAGGCAGAGTGGTGGGCGGGAGAGACGCAATCTTTTCCTACAGGCACCCCCCGAGCCTCTGCGATTTCTTCGTTTACCTTCGCAGCGGGAAGAACGCCGCCATGGCCAGGCTTCGCCCCTTGCGAGATCTTGATCTCGATCATTTTGACCTGAGGGTCTTTGGCCTGCTCGACAAATCGTTGCGGATCAAACTGTCCGTCTTCATCGCGACATCCGAAGTATCCCGATCCAATCTCCCAGATGAGATGGCCACCATGTTTGCGGTGGTGCACCGACATACTGCCTTCGCCGGTGTCATGGGCAAACCCGCCGAGTGCGGCGCCCTTATTGAGGGCTAGGATGGCATTGGCAGACAAAGATCCGAAGCTCATCGCGGAGATGTTAAAGACGGAAATCGAATAGGGCTGGCGGCAGGCGGCACCCCCCACCATGACGCGGAGGTCTTTGGGGTCGACATGGATCGGGCTCATGGAATGGGCGAGCCATTGGCTGTCAGGCGTGTAAAGGTCTTCGATCGTGCCAAAGCCCGACTTGTCGTTCTGCACCTTCGAGCGTGCATAGACAAGGCCCCGTTGTTTGCGCGAGAAGGGGAGTTTCTCTGCGTCGCTTTCGATGAAGTACTGGCGAATTTCGGGGCGAATGGATTCCAAGGCATACCGCAGGCGGCCAGTCACCGGATAGTTACGGCGCACGGCCTGCGCGGTCTGGGTGACGTCCTTGATACCCAGATAAAAGAGCACCGCACCGAGGATCGACAGGATAGGTGAGAGTAGGTGACCGAACGCGGCCAAGATGCCTGTGGCCCACCAGGGCCAATAGCGTAGATGCAAATACCGCAACGGATTGACAGAGTCTGTGGCCATGTTGGTCTCCTCCCACGTGTTCTTTGTTGTTGGCTATTGCCTCCACGCAGGTTTCACGGCGTGGCGTTAGCCTTTTTTCTTGCCGGATTATGTGCGCAGTTTGGTTTCGTGCGCCAGGGTTTTTGGTCTGCCCTGGGTTTCTCCCAGGGCATTTTCGTCGGGCTTTGCCTCTCCTCTGGGTCTTGCGATGCTAAAGCGTGGGTCTTTACCGTCCCGGTGGCTTGGGTGGTGATCCGTGTCTGGGCGGCGCCGCTGGGTACTCGGTGGGGTATCTTGCTTGGGCTATGATCGGGGCGTATGCAACGCAACCTCCTTCTCCTGGCGCTCTGCCAGGGACTCTTTCTTACGAACAGCATCACCTTTATTGCCATCAACGGGCTGGTCGGGTTTTCGATGGCGCCCTTTGGCTGGCTGGCCACGCTGCCCATCATGGGCTATGTGGTGGGAAGCGCTGCAACCACTGGGCTGGTTGCTCGGACACAGGCAAGGCTTGGCCGCCAGAAGGCCTTCCAGTACGCGATCTTTGTGGCTATTGGGTCCTCTGCGCTTTGCTTCTTTGCTGCCTGGGCGCGGGAGTTCTGGCTGCTGGTTGCGGCAACCTTCGTGGCGGGCTACTACCAGGCCAACGCGCAGCTCTATCGATTTGCTGCGGCAGAAATCGCCCCGCCAGCGCTCAAAGAGAAGGCGGTGTCCTGGGTTCTTGCAGGGGGTCTTTTGGGTGCGGTGCTCGGGCCAAACATCGCTTCGCATACGCGCAACCTCTTTGAGGTGCCCTTTGCAGGGTCCTATCTGGCGCTCATTCTCGTGGGTGTGGTGGCGTCTCTGTTGATGGCGCGTATTGATTTTTCGCCGCCTGGGGAGGCGCAGGGGGGTGGCGCGGCCGTGGGGTTGAGCGCATCTGCGCTAGATACGGATGCGGTGGACCCGCAGGCAGAGGCTTCTGCCGCGCGGCCGTTGTCGGAGATTATGCGACAGCCCGTCTTTATCGTCTCGGCACTGGGCGCCGCCTTCGGCTACGGGGTCATGAACTTGCTGATGGCCGCAACCCCGCTTGCGATGCAGGTGTGCGGGCTTCCCTTTAGTGACGCTGCGTTTGTTCTGCAGTGGCACGTCATTGGTATGTTTGCGCCCGGATTCTTTACGGGACATCTGATTAAACGGTTTGGGGCGATACAGATTATGGGGGTCGGTCTGGCGCTTAATTTGGTCTGTGTCGGTATCGCGCTTTCAGGGTCCGACCTTGAGGAATTTACCGTTGCGCTCTTTGTGCTTGGGGTTGGCTGGAATTTTCTCTTCACCGCCAGCACCACGCTTGGGCTCTCGAGTTACCGCGCCGAAGAGAAAGACAAGGCGCAGGGGGCGTTGAATTTCTGGGTGTTCTTCACCATGGGGCTGAGTTCTTTGGGCTCCGGGGCCCTCGTAACCACGCAAGGGTGGGCGCTACTCAATCTCAGTTCAATCCTTCCCTTACTCATCTTGGCCATCGCACTCTTTTTGTTTGCGCGATGGAAAAGGCAGCCGTAGGGCGTTAGAAGTATCGTTTTAAGAAATGGAAAAGCCCCAGTTATCTCTAACTGGGGCTTTTTTGTGGGATAGCCTGACGATGCCCTACTTTCACAATCGAATGATCACTATCATCGGCGCAAAGGCGTTTCACGGTCCTGTTCGGGATGGGAAGGGGTGGTTCCACCTCGCTATGGTCGTCAGGCGTAACTTGTATAACAACGTGGTCTTCGAACCCCGCTGGTTTTAGGCCAACGGAGTCAATTATGTGTCTGGTTAAATCACGCAACCCTCTACGGTATGCGTCGTGATTCATCAACAGGGTTATAGGGTCAAGCCTCACGGGCAATTAGTACTGGTTAGCTTCACGCATTACTGCGCGTCCACACCCAGCCTATCAACGTCCTGGTCTTGAACGACCCTTTAGGGGGCTCGAGGCCCCGGGAAGTCTTATCTTGAGACGAGTTTCCCGCTTAGATGCCTTCAGCGGTTATCTCTTCCACACTTAGCTACCCTGCGATGCCACTGGCGTGACAACAGGTACACCAGAGGTGTGTCCATTCCGGTCCTCTCGTACTAGGAACAGGCTCCCTCAAACTTCCAGCGCCCACAGCAGATAGGGACCAAACTGTCTCACGACGTTTTGAACCCAGCTCACGTACCTCTTTAAATGGCGAACAGCCATACCCTTGGGACCGGCTACAGCCCCAGGATGAGATGAGCCGACATCGAGGT
>JBDLQX010000011.1:0-7175 GCA_039800345.1 Pseudomonadota bacterium
TCAGTGCCGTTAGCAAAAGCGACAGGTAGAGGGCGTAGATGTTGCCCGTGAGCGGCCCAAAGTTGCTCACCTGAGACAGGCTCACCCCATCGTCCCCGCCAAAGTTTTTCAGGCTGATGAAAATATAGAAAAAGAGCTGGGCAAAGGCCAGGGTGATCATGATGAAGGCGATGCCTTGGGTGCGTAGCGCCACCCAGCCCACGGGAATAGCGACGAGCCCAGAGACCACTACCGCGGTGATCAGATGCAGCCAGCCAGAGTGCAGGCCCATGAGGGTAAGAATAGCGACGCTATAAGCCCCGAGCCCAATGTACATGGCATGCCCAAAGCTCACCATACCGCCGTAGCCTAAAGCCAGGTTGAGTCCTGTCGCTGCTAAGACAAATACCAGGATGCGTCCAAAAAGGGTGAGTGCATAGACATCGCCTGTGGCCCAGGCGTAGATCGGCACAAGAGCAAAGGCCAAGAGGCTCAGCGCCACCGCCAGGGTACGCAGGCGGTTCATGAGCGATTTCTCACTGGGAAAAGGCCGTCTGGCTTAAAGGCCAAGACGATGGCCATAAGCAGGTAGACCATGATCGAGGCCACGGCCGGACCTACTGCATTGGCCATGCTCGGGTCGAGCAGGTTGCGCAAGACAACGGGCAGAAAGATGCGGCCGATGGTGTCGATGATACCCACCACCAGCGCGCCATAGAAGGCTCCGCGAATCGATCCGATGCCTCCGATCACAATCACCACCAGGGTGAGAATGAGAATGGGCTCACCCATGCCGGGTTGTATGGAGAGAATGGGGCCGACCATGGCCCCTGCGAGCCCTGCGAGCCCCGCACCCAGGGCAAAGACAAAACGGTTCAGCCAGCCGATATTCACGCCAAGCGCTGAGACCATGGTTCGATTGCTGGCGCCCGCGCGAATCAGCATGCCGACGCGTGTGCGTTCAATCAGCAGGTAGAGCCCGACGGCCACAAGCAGGCCCACCGCGATGATCGCAAATCGGTACGAGGGGTAGCTCAGGCCAAAAAGAGTGATCGGGTCGGCAAGATAGTTGGGCGTGTCCATATAAACCGGGGCATTGCCCCAGATCACGCGTACGAGTTCGTTGGCAAAGAGCACGATGCCAAAGGTGGCGAGAACCTGATCAAGGTGGTCGCGCCGATGCAGTATGGAGAGACCTGCCGCATCGGCCAGCCCGCCCAGCACAAAGGTGAAGAAAAACCCGATCGCCATGGCCAGCACAAACGACCCCGTGGCGGTGTATCCAACGGCCGCGAAGTAGGCCCCGAGCATGTAAAGCGATCCATGGGCGAGATTGATAAAGCCCATGATGCCGAAAACCAGGGTAGGGCCTGCGGCCATGAGGAACAACAAGATGCCCAGCTGCGCCCCGTTGAGCACCTGGACAATGAAGAGTTCGAGCGTCATGCGATAGAGAGTCTCTGCCTTACGCTCTGGCCTGCAGACCCTGGCCCCGAACGATGCGCGGGGTCAGGGGTGCCTTCAAGAGAAAAGGCCGTAGGAAAGGCCGCCTTAGAGCTTGCAGTCTTTCACGTAGGCGTCTTGGTGATTACGCAGGCTTACCCCAAGGGTCTTTAACGAGACCTCGCCCGTGGCGTCTCTGGCAACCTCAAAGGCATAGAAGTCCTGAATGGGATACCCATTCTTGTTGAACCTAAAGTTGCCCCGCAGAGATTTGAAGTCAGCCGCACGGATCGCCGCCTGCAATGCCTTACGGTCATTCACTTTGCCGCCAGTCTTCTTCAACGCACTGTCAAGCAGCAGCGCAGAATCGTAGGCCTGGGCCGCGTACTGGGAAGGAATGCGGTTGTACTTCTTGCGGAAGTCGGCCACAAACTTCTGGCTGACCGGGTTGTTGAAGTCAGGCCCCCAGAAGGTACCGGCCATCACGCCGAGCGCCACTTCTTTTAAGGCCGGCAGGGTGGTGCCATCGGCCGTGGAGGCAGACAAGAAAGGCACCTTACCCAGAGCGCCCGCCTGCCGCATCTGCTTAATAAAGTTAATACCCATGCCGCCAGGGTAGAAGACATAGAGGGCATCGGGCTTAGCAGCCATCATCTGGGCGATCTCGGCCGTGTAGTCGGGCTGATTGAGCTGGGTATAGACCTCGCCCACCACATTGCCCTTAAACATCCGCTTAAAGCCCTCGAGCTGGTCTTTGCCCGACTGGTAGTTGGGCGCCATCATGTAGACATTCTTGTAGCCCTTGTCGTTGGCATACTGGCCCATGGCCTCTGCCTGGTTGTCGTTCTGCCAAGACGTCCAGAAGAAGTTGGCGCTGCACTGCGCGCCGGCCAGTGGTGCAGGGCCAGCGTTAGAACTAATAAAGGTGACGCCGGAGTCAGCCAAAGGCTTGGCAATGGCCATCATCACGTTCGAGAAGGTAATACCCGTCACGATATCGACCTGGTCTTTTTCCAGAAACTTGCGAATCGTCTGCACACCGAGGTCGGGCTTGAGCTGGTCATCTTCCTTAATGACTTCAATGGTGGCGCCACCCAGCTTACCGCCCATATGTTCGACACCCAACATAAAGCCGTCGTACTGGTCTTGGCCGAGGGCCGCTGCCGGGCCGGAGAGCGTGGCCATAAAGCCAATCTTTACCTGCGCGAAGGCACCGGCCGACAGCGTCGACAGGGCCACAAGGCTGCCTACCTGCACGGCCTGCCGCATTACATATTTCAGTTTCATGTCTTCCCCCTTGTGGAGTTATTGTTTACGCGCCTAGAGTAAACCCTGTTGGCTCGGATGTAGATCTATGGTTTCCCTAGTGTGGTGCCCTGCCAGGCCTCTATTTACTGCGCGGTTTACTGCGCGGGATGGCTGGCCTGGTCAGCGTGCCATTGCTTCCAGTCCCGCCCCGGGTGGATCTGACCACACTGGGGGCAGGTACGGGCCGTCTCTGCACTGTCGTAAAACTGGTTGTAGACCCGCGGGAGGTCTTCCACGATGCTCTGAAGCTGTACTTCGGTACGGTGTACCCGGGTGCCACAGTGGGCGCAATACCATTCAAACCCATCGATCATCCCCGCAGGCCGCATGCGTTCGATCACCAGGCAGAGGCTGCCAGGCTCGGGCCGCTGCGGCGAGTGGCGCAGGTGCGGTGGCAGCAAAAAGATATCGCCCTCCTTGAGGGTGATCCGGTCGAAACGCCCGGAGTCCCAGACCATGAGGCTGGCACTACCCTTGAACTGGTAGAAGAACTCCTCGAGGGGGTCGTCATGAAAGTCGGTACGTTGGTTGGGCCCCGCCACCACGGTGACAATGAAGTCCCCGTCTTTCCAGACTTGCTGATTGCCCACCGGAGGCTTGAGTCGGTCGGCATGGTCTTCAATCCATTGTGCGAAGTTCAGCGGGGGCCCATATCGAAGGGCCTGGCCAATCTGAGACATAGGTGCGCTCCTTGTACGTGAGAAATCTGCGCTCGGGGGGGGTGGCGGGACGCGAGAGGATTGGGCTTGGTCTTAGGAGTAGGTTCAGGCCGCCGCAGCCTCTGGCATAAGACCCGTGCCCGCAAAAGCCTCGCGAATGGCCGCCCGCTCTGTATCGCTGAGGTTCAGTAATGGCCGGCGTACGGGCCCCCCTGCCTGGCCCAGCAGCTCGAGCCAGTATTTCTGATAGGCCTGTGGGGTGCCGGGCGGACGGCAGCGCTTGAGCGCGTCCCGAATCGGCTGCAGGCTATCGCGAACGGCACGGGCCTCTGCATGTCTGCCCGCCATGGCTAGCCGGGTGTACTGCTGAATGCGCCGGTCGGTGGGGGTCTGATAAATAAGCGGGGGAATCGAGCAGAGATAGACCTGCCAGTTCAACTCAATGATGTTGTCGAGCCACTCTTCTTCCGAGGCGGTACTCACGATGAGGTCGTCGCCGGCCAGATGGGTGAGCTCTATGTACATATCTCGTGGTACCGAGTACTTAATCGCCACAATATTCGGAATCTCGCGCGCGATGCGGGCACAGAGATCTGGTGGCATCAGGTAGCCAGAGTCGGGGTGGCTCCACATGGCAATTCCAATATCGACTTGTTCGGCCACGTAGCGGTAATACTCGTAGACCGTTGTGTCGACGTTCTTGCCAAAGTGCAGCAGGGGCGCATGCACCACGATAAAGTCTGCGCCAATCGCCTGGGCGTGCCGCGCAAGTTCCAGCACGGTATCTAAGTTCTGGTCAGAGCAGGAGAGAATGGTGCGACCTCTCCGGCCAAGCGTCTTTTCTGCGGCCACCGCCTCTTCCACGGCAATTTCAAAGCAGCGTTTGCGTTCTGCCACCGACATGGAAAAAAACTCGCCCTGCTTACCCGCAATAAAGAGTCCGTCGACTTCCAGCGTGCCAAACCAGTGCCGCAGATTGCGTCGCAGGCCCGCCTCATCAAGCGCCAGGTTCTCTAAGAAGGGTGTCGGCGCCGCAGCCCAGACCCCTTTTAAGTGCGAACGTGCGAAGGCCTTCGCTTCGGTGCGTCGATACGACATGCTACTTTCCCCCAACGTTTATGCGTTTAAGCGCGCTTTTTCTGCATGATGCGCCAGATAGCCTCTGGCTTCAACGGCAGTTGCAGGCGGGTGATCGCCTGATCACGGGAACGGTTTTCCGACAAGGCGTCCACTAGCGCATTGGCCAGGGCCGCAGGCGCGGCGATCGTGCCCGATTCGCCCACCCCGGAGGCGCCCAGTGCATTGGGTACCCCTTCGCGGTCCTCCGGTGCGAGAGGCGCCTGGTGGTAGGGTGCGGGGGCGGGCACAAAGTGGGCAATCTCTAAACCGATAAGGTCATCCGCGCGGGGCAGTGCATAGTCCATCAATGAGCCCGTCACAATCTGGCCGTCTGCGTCGTAGAGAATCGATTCACAAAAGGTTTCACCAAGCCCTTGGGCAAACCCACCCACTAGCTGGGCCTCGGCGAGCAAGGGGTTGATCACCGTGCCACAGTCGTCGACCCAGACTGCACGCTCGAGCCGCACTGTTCCCGTTTCCGGGTCAACGGTCACGACAGCGATACAGCAGCCCCCGCTCCATGCCTCGGCAGGTGCGGTGTATACCTCGGTGACGGTGAGCCCCGCCTCGGGGATCGCCTCTGCCCGTTCCCCTCCGTGCTGGCCGTTCTGCCCATTGGCTGATGCCGAGTTGCCGCGTGACCGATTGCCTAGAAGTTCCGAAATCCGCTCAGCGGCACGCAGTACGGCGCTTCCTCCGATCGCCATGCTGCGGCTTGCCACAGCACCGATGCCTTCCGGGGTGACACGGGTGTCGGCCTCGACCACTGTGATGTGGCCTACCGAGACCCCTAATGCAGTGGCGGCAATCTGGGCGAATGCGGTGTCGTGCCCTTGGCCTTGATTGCTTGACCCACTGGCCAGTAGAAAACGACCATCGGGTAGTGCAGTAAGGCGTGCGCTTTCCCAGCCCATGCCACAGGGCTCGATGTAGAGGTTGACGCCCAGGCCGACGCACTCCCCGCGGGCGCGGCGGCGATCGACGTCTGCCTTCAGTGCAGCGTAGTCGGCCCGCTGCGTCGCCTGGGTGAGAAGCGCCTGTGCCCGACGCGGGCCCAGCGCAAGTCCGGTGATACTGCGCCCCGGGTCTACGGTGTCAGGTGGCAGGTTCTGCCGGCGGATGGCCACGGGATCGAGACCGAGGTGCCGTGCCCCCGCATCCATCAGGCGCTCCATGACTAGGGCCGTCTCGGGGCGTCCCGCCCCGCGATAGATGCCAACGCCCGCGGTATTGGTCACCACGCCACGGCTCTCCACCTCGAGGATGGGTACGGCGTAAGGCCCAGGCAGAATGCGGCCCGCATTCCATCCCGGAACCAAGGCACTAAAGGGGGCCCAGCTTCCGAGGTCGAAATCAAGCTCTGCCTTGATGGCCAGGAGTGTGCCGTCACGGGCAAAGGCGCCCGAGGCGCGCAGGCGGCTCGCCCGACCGTGGCTTGCCGAGATCAGGTCGTCCCCCCGCGAGGACTCCCAAAGCACGTCGCGCTTGAGCTTCAGCGCGGCCCAGGCCACGGCAACCTCTTCGGGGTAGACCGAGGCCCGGCCCCCAAATGCGCCACCCACCTGCGGCGAAACCACCTGTAGACGGGCTTCTTCGAGGCCGAGCACTTCCGCTAGGGTGCGTCGCGCACGATGCGGCGCCTGGCTTGGGAGATGGCAGATCAGGTCTTCGCCTTGCCACTGCACCAGAAGACCGCGCGGTTCGAGTGGGGAGGGCGCTACACGGCTTGTCTCAATCTCTACCGCGACCACGGCGTGGGCCCGGGCGGCCGCGTCGTCATATCCCCCCGCCTTCCATGTTTGGCGATAGGCGATGTTGTTTTCCCATCCCGCCATAAAAGCGGGCGCGGCAAGCGCTGCCTCGATGCCAATGACGGGGGTTAGCGGGTCAATGCGCGCAACGACCAATTCCGCGCCGGCGACTGCTGCCTCTAACGTCTCACCAATAACCAGGGCGATAGGCTGGCCCACATAGTGCACGGTCGCATTGGCTAGTACAGGGTTTGCAAACGGCTGTGCCGCGCATAGCGGGTTCACAGGCAGTGGCCTGAAGGCGGGCATTTCGTGGGCGGTGAAGATGCCCACTACGCCAGGCTCGGCCTCTGCCGCCGCCACATCGACGCCGGTCAGATGGCCATGGGCATGCATGCTGCGCACAAATACCCCGTGCAACGCCCCGTCATGGGCGAGGTCAGCCACAAACTGGGCCTCCCCCCGTAGAAGACGATCATCTTCTCGCCGCGCGAGGCGCTGGCCAAGGGTCGACTCTCGGCCTAAATTCGAGGGTGTCATCATCCGTAACTTAGCAGAAATCTTCGACGTAACAAGGGCTTGCAGACTTCCTGGGGGTCTGCTGGATTAGGTGATTTGACATAGGAGAAAAGGCCAGCCATAATCCCGCTTCTTCGCATCTCGCACGTCACACAGCTGCAACATTTCTGTGGAATCGGGTGATCCGGCAATAGCGCCTGATGCGATCTGCTCTTTAAAAACAAACAGCCGATAAGTGTGGGCATTTGGGCTGACGATGCACGCGGTGTTTTCTGCGTCACTCGCAAGAGGGGCTGCAGTAAAACCCGTAATGCTTTAAAAACCAAATGCTCAACAGCAATAAATAAGGTTTTTTAAACCTCGTTTAGCGTTGAGTTTTAAATATTTGCAGAGATTA
>JBDLQX010000012.1:0-11337 GCA_039800345.1 Pseudomonadota bacterium
TTCGGGCGATTTCCTGGATCTCGAAGACTTCAAGCTGGTCTCCTTCCTGAATGTCATCGTAGTTCTTCAGGGTCAGGCCGCATTCAAAGCCTTCTTTGACTTCCTTGGCGTCATCCTTAAACCGCTTGAGCGTATCGAGTTCACCCGCCCAGATCACCACGTTGTCTCGCAGGAGCCGCACCTGCGCGCCACGACGCACAATGCCCTCTAGGACCATACAGCCGGCAATATTGCCCAGACGAGAGACCTTAAAGACTTGCCGAATCTCGACCAGGCCCAAGACCTGCTCGCGCTTCTCAGGCGCAAGCATGCCCTGCATGGCGTTCTTCACATCATCCACCGCGTCATAAATGATGGTGTAGTAGCGCAGGTCAATGCCGTTGGATTCGGCAAGCTTGCGGGACGACTGATCTGCCCGCACATTAAAGCCAATCACCACTGCCTTCGAGGCAATGGCCAGGTTGATGTCCGACTCAGTAATGGCGCCCACCGCCGCATGCACCACATTCACGCGCACCTCATCAGTCGAGAGTTTCTGCATAGCGGCAGAGATCGCCTCCTGCGAGCCCTGCACATCGGCTTTGACAATAAGCGACAAGACCTTCGCACCCTCGCCCATGTTTTCAAACATGTTCTCGAGTTTAGCGGCCTGCTGTTTCGCCAGACGCACATCACGAAACTTACCCTGACGGAATAAGGCGATCTCACGGGCCTTGCGCTCGTCGCCAAGCACAATCATTTCATCGCCGGCATGGGGCACTTCTGTGAGTCCGAGAATCTCTGCAGGAATGGAGGGGCCTGCCTCATCGATCTGACGGCCTGTTTCGTTAAGCATGGCGCGCACCCGACCAAAGGCACTACCGGCCAGAATGATGTCACCCTTCTTCAGCGTCCCGGACTGCACCAACACCGTTGCCACTGGGCCCCGACCCTTATCAATACGCGCCTCGATCACCAGGCCCTTGGCCATAGAGACCACGGGCGCCTTCAGTTCGAGTACCTCAGCCTGCAGCAGGACGTTTTCCAGCAGGGAATCGATGCCCATGCCCGTCTTTGCGGAGACCGAAATAAAGGGCGACTCACCACCGAATTCCTCTGGCACCACCTGCTCTGCCACGAGTTCACTCTTCACGCGTTCGGGATTGGCCTCGGGCTTATCCATCTTGTTGAGCGCCACCACGATCGGCACACCGGCCGCCTTGGCGTGGGCAATGGCCTCTTTGGTCTGCGGCATGACACCATCGTCAGCCGCCACCACCAGAATGACGATGTCGGTAGCGTTGGCACCCCGAGCACGCATGGCAGTAAAGGCCTCGTGACCCGGCGTATCCAAGAAAGTGATGACACCGCGCGGCGTCTGTACGTGATAAGCACCGATGTGCTGGGTAATACCGCCGGCTTCTGCATCTGCAACCTTGGTACGACGAATCGTGTCAAGCAGCGAGGTCTTGCCATGGTCGACGTGGCCCATGATGGTGACCACAGGGGGCCGAGGCAGCGACTCTTCCTGGTGGGTAGCGGTCTCAGCAGCCTCCACCAGCAGGGCCTCGGGATCATCGAGCTTGGCCGCAAAGGCCTTATGCCCCATCTCCTCGACCACAATCATCGCGGTCTCCTGATCGAGGACCTGATTAATGGTGACCATCTGGCCCATCTGCATTAAGGTCTTCACCACCTCTGCCCCCTTGACCGACATCTTGTGGGCGAGATCGGCCACGGTGATGGTCTCCGGCACATGAATCTCGCGAACGATCGGCTCGGTGGGAGCAACGAATGCCGAGGCGGCCTGGTCTGAGGCGCTTGCGCGCTGCTTCGACCTTGGCCCGCCCCGCCAGCTACCGGTGCCGCCGGTGATATCTCCCCGGGTCTTTAGGGCACGGCGCTTCTGGGCATCTTCCTGCCAGGTGGAAGACAGCTGAGAAGACTTCACAGACTTCTCAGACTTCTTATCTTTGGGCTTGTCCGCTTCCTTGTCGTCCGATGCCTTCTTTGCAGGCTTGGAAAGCGTCATGGTGCCCGGCGTCTCAGCCGGCTTTTCTGCCTTCGCAGGCTCTGGGGCCTTTGCTGTGGCCGCGAGCTTACCCGTTCGGGCGGCGGTCATCAGCCGGTTAATCGCAGCGACCTCGTCTTCCACAGCCTTGCGGGCATCGGCAGATTTGTCAGCGGCGGCCTCAACAGCCGTGACCTTGCGCACGCGGGTCTTCTTAGGTGCCTCACCCGACTCTTCCGCAGCAGGTGCGGGTGTTCCTTCGACCACGGGAGAAGCGTCTGCAGCAGGCGCGGAAACACCGCTATCAGCTTCGGGCGCAGCGCGGGACGCCTGCGCCTTTGCGGCGGCCTCGGCGGCCTGCTCTTCTTCACGCTGACGGGCAAGATGTGACTCTTCCTGCCGCGAAAGAAGCTCTTGCTGTCTGCGCGATTCGGCCTCGCGGCGGGCGATCTCCTCCTCAGAGAGCATCGGCGCGGGAGCCGCTGCCTCAGGCTCTGCCGCCTCAGTCTCTTCGCGCTTAACGAAGACGCGCTTCTTACGGACCTCGACCTGAATGGTGCGTGATTTGCCGGAAGGGTCGGCCTGACGGATCTCGGAGGTCTGCCGCTTGGTGATCGTGATTTTCTTGCGCTGTGCGTCCTGGGTACCGCCATGCGCCTTGCGCAGCGCATCTAAGAGACGCTCTTTATCCGCCTCAGAGAGCGCATCGGCGCCTGAGGATTTTTCTACCCCGGCGGCCTTGAGCTGCTCGATCAGGACATCAACCGAGAGCTTGAGCTCTGAGGCGAAGGTTTCTACATTATTAGCGGCCATCGACGGATACACCTCCTGAGACCTGAGCATCGCTCTCCTCATCAAACCAGTGGGCACGTGCCTTGAGAATGAGATCTGCCGCCTGTTCTGTCGACAGGCCGGTAATTTCGGTGAGCTCGTCGGTCGCGAGCTCGGCCAGGTCGTCTCGCGAGAAGATCTTTGCGTCCGCAAGCTTTGCCGCAATATCGTGGTTCATTCCCTCAAGCGACAAGAGATCCGGGGCGGTTGTCTCCAGCTTTTCCTCTTGGGCAATGGCCTCGGTTAATAAGGCATTACGGGCCCGGGTGCGCAACTCGTTTACGGTGTCCTCATCAAAAGCCTCAATCTGCATCATCTCGGAGATGGGAACATAGGCCACCTCTTCCAGACTCGAGAAGCCCTCTTCTACGAGAAGCTCTGCCACCTCGGCATCCACATCCAGCTTCTGCATAAAGGTATTGAGCAGAGTGCTGCGCTCCTCCTCCGCCCGCGCGGTGGATTCATCAGAGGTCATGATATTGATCTGCCAGCCCGTGAGATCGGAGGCCAGACGCACGTTCTGCCCGCCACGGCCGATGGCGACTGCAAGCTCGGCCTCATCGACCACCACATCCATGGCGTGCCGCTCTTCGTCTACCAGAATAGAACTCACATTGGCTGGCGCCAGGGCTCCAATCACAAACTGTGCCGGGTCGTCCGACCAGAGCACGATATCAACCCGCTCTCCAGCAAGCTCGTGGGTAACCGCCTGCACACGACTGCCGCGCACACCCACGCAGGTGCCGATGGGATCGATGCGGCGGTCGGTGGTGAAGACGCCAATCTTGGCGCGCACACCGGGATCACGGGCTGCAGATTTGATCTGCATGAGTCCCTGCTCAATCTCGGGCACCTCTAGCTCAAAGAGCTTCATGATGAATTCGGGCGCGGTACGCGAAAGAATGATCTGCGGGCCCCGCGGGGTTCTGTCTACCCGCAGCATAAAAGCACGCACGCGATCGCCGGGGCGAAGATTCTCTTTAGGAATCATCTGATCCCGAGGGAGTCGCGCCTCAATCTTGCCCGCCTCCACAATGACATCACCGCGCTCGAGCCGCTTTACAGTGCCGTTGATAATGGTTTCGCCGCGCTCGAGAAAATCTTTCAGGATCTGCTCACGCTCAGCCTCGCGGATCTTCTGCAGAATGACCTGTTTGGCTGCCTGGGCGCCGATCCGACCGAACGGGACGGCCTCCATGTCTTCTTCAATGTAATCACCGATCTCGATATCGTCGATCTGTTTGCGGGCCTCAGAGAGAATGATCTGCAGATCATGGTCTTCGAGTTCGCCATCGGGCACCACCAGCCAACGCCGAAATGCTTCGTAGTCGCCGCTGTCCCGATCGATGGCCACGCGGACATCGACCTCGTCGGAGAACTGTTTTTTGGTTGCGGAGGCTAAGGCAGACTCAATCGACTGGAAGACGATTTCACGATCCACGTTTTTTTCACGCGCCAATGCATCAGCCAACAAAAGAATCTCTCGGCTCATCGCCTTCTCTCCTTAAACGTGATCTCCGGCACCAGTCGTGCCTGGTCAACATCCGACACCAAAAAATTAAGCTCCATAGGCTCTCCGCCTGCGCCCTCAAACACCATCTGGCAGGAGGGGTCTGCCGCACCGGTATCTACCACCTGATATCGGCCCTGAAAATTCTTTCTTCCCTGCAGTGGCTGCCGAAGCTTGAGCTTGATCTCGTGGCCAGAGAACCGCAGAAAATGCCCAGGACGAGACAACCGACGATCGAGGCCCGGGGAAGAGATTTCGAGACGCTCGAAGTGAATGCCCTCAACGGGCAATTCATGCACCAATTGATTCGAGAGTCGCTCGCAATCTTCGACCGTTACCGCAGGGTCTCCTGGCCCCACCCCCTGCGCATCGTGCAGGTCGATATAGACCCGAAGCAGTCCGCCTGCCGTCTGCTCAAGGTCTACCAACTCTAGGCCCAGGCCTCTAGCCGCCGCCTCAATCACCTGCCACTGCTTCTCAAACATGCACCGCCCCACGCGCCTTCGAAAGTCGACAAAACAGCCACGAAAAGCCAAAAAAAATGGGCTCTTGGTGAGCCCATTTCTTTTGAGAAAAAGTCTCGCGGCAAAGACACAGAAAAAATATTCCGGGTGACCCAGAACCATTTCCCTGAACGCCGCAGGTTTAATGCATAAGTCTAGTGCACAAGGCGACTTAAATCAAGGGCGAAAGACAGGCTAGCCGCCCTCAGGCCAGCATCTAGCGCCCCGGCGCTGGCTTTCTTCGCGGCGCGCGGGCCTTCGAGGCGCCAGGTCCCGGGGGCCGGGCCGCGGACCGAGGTCCCTTGGGCACGCCTTGCCGCTGCGGCGCAGACAAGGCAGGACCGGAGGGCTTTGCGGTTCCCCAGGTGGTCTGCAGCGGGTTGGGCTTTTTGCTCGCATTGCGCTTCTTAATTGGCCCGGCCAGATGCGACAAATGCGCATCGGGGCTTGAGGGCTGCCACTCATCACCATGGCCATGATCGTCCTCCAACTCGTCAGGCGACTCCAACGCCTCTTGCTGCGGGTCGCGACGGGTATAGCCGGTAGGCGGCGCGCCCATGGGCCCCACGGCCATTGGGCCCGCAGGCTTAGAACGCTGACGGTTGGTTCGGCCTTTTTTGGCACCCGGACCCGCAGCGCCTGGAGCCCGCGGCTTTAGGCCCACCGAGGCCATGAGTTGCTCCACGAGTTCTGGACCAAGATCTGCCGACTGCCCGCGCTTAAGACTCGGTGGTAAGGCCACCAGCCCGTAACGAATACGGATCAGGCGGCTCACGGTAAGGCCCACCGCCTCAAACATCCGTCGGACTTCGCGATTGCGGCCCTCACGGATGACCACCCGCAGCCAACGATTGGCACCTTCCCCCCCAGCCGACTCAATACGCTCAAACTTCGCACTGCCATCGGAGAGCATCACGCCCTCTAAAAGCGGCTGCAGCGTCTCCTGAGTGAACTCACCGAATACGCGAACTGCATATTCGCGTTCGACCTCCGAGCGGGGATGCATCAGCCGATTCGCAAGATCTCCCGAGGTCGTGAAAAGCAGAAGGCCTTCGGTGCTGACATCGAGCCGGCCGACCGTAATCCAGCGCCCGACCTTGGCAGGTGGGAGCTTCTTAAACACGGTGACCCGCTGCTGCGGATCGGACTTCGTGACGATCTCTCCGGCGGGCTTGTGATAAGCCAGCACGCGCACCGGCGGTGGTGCTACCCGCACGCGAATCGGCTTGCCATTGACCTTCACCTGGTCTGAATGGGTGATGCGTTGTCCGATATGGGCAGGCGTGCCATTGACCGATACACGACCGGCAAGAATCAATTCCTCCATCTCGCGCCGAGACCCAATGCCCGCATCGGCTAAGACCTTGTGCAGCTTGGGCGGGTCATAGTCGAGCCCTTCGGGCCTGCGAACCATGGCCGGCGTTGGCACGACGGCATCCGACAAAAATGGAATCGGCTCCTCGGGCTCAAGGGAAGTAGTGAGCGCAGCCTCTTGGTGCGCGTCGTCCTCGCCGTCTTCCGGCCCGCTATCGGAGAATTCCGAATCGTCGTTCATCTGGGGGGGCTCGTCCACCGAAGGGGTTTCTTCGAAACCAGGGGCATCTTCTCTAGGCATTATGTTTCCTGTGAGGCCTGCAAAAGCATGTGGGATGCGGCCTCCGACCATCCCTCTTCAAGCGGGGGCAATTCTTCGAGCGACCGCAGTCCAAGGTCGTCGAGAAACTGCCGTGTCGTACCGTACAACGCGGGACGCCCAGGGGCATCACGATGGCCAATCACCTCGACCCAGCCCCGTTCTTCGAGCGACTTCATAACGGTAGAGGCCACCATGACTCCGCGAATATCTTCAATGTCGTTGCGCGTCACGGGTTGGCGGTAGGCCACGATGGCCAGGGTCTCAAGCGCCGCCCGAGAATATTTAGGCGGCTTCTCCGAACGAAGCCGGTCAAGATACTCGTGCAATTCCGGGCGCGACTGAAACCGCCAACCGGAAGCCAATGGCAAAAGCTCGAGCCCCCGGTCACCCCAGTCGCGACGCAAATCGTCGAGGAGTAGCCGAATCGTCTCGTCATCGAGTTCTTCTGCAAAAAGCCGTTTGAGCACCGCAATGGGCAATGGGTCCGTGCTGGTGAGCAACGCGGCCTCGAGCACTTTTTTTGCCTGAGCCGTATTCATGTCTTAGGTAAGGATGTTGGCGGAGAGAGGGGGATTCGAACCCCCGATAGGCTATTAACCTATACACGCTTTCCAGGCGTGCGACTTAAACCACTCATCCATCTCTCCGCTGAGCCGTTTCCCCACAGATGAATGGTGGTCCTGTGGGGGTTCTCGTCAAAGCCGGGCAAGTGTAACAGTCACATCGCCTGGGGGCAAAAATCTGCCCGGGTTATGAAGCCTGCTTCAACTGCTCAAGAATGGCGGGGTTCTCAAGGGTCGAGACATCCTGGGTAATTTCTTCCCCTTTGGCCAGGGTACGCAGCAGTCGACGCATGATCTTGCCAGAACGGGTCTTGGGCAGGTTGTCGCCAAACCGAATCTCTTTTGGCTTAGCAATCGGACCAATCTCTTTACCCACCCAGTTGCGCAACTCGGTGGCAAGTGCCTTGGCCTGATCCCCCGAGGGACGAGCCTGCTTCAACACCACGAAGGCCACAATCGCCTCACCGGTGGTGTCATCGGGGCGACCCACCACAGCAGCCTCCGCCACAAGCGCATTCGAGACAAGGGCGGACTCGATTTCCATGGTGCCCATACGATGGCCTGACACATTCAACACGTCATCGATACGACCCATGATGGTGAAGTAGCCAGTGTCTTTGTCGCGAATCGAACCATCACCGGCAAGATAGAGGCGGCCGCCGAGTTCATCGGGGTAATAGGCCTTCTTAAACCGATCGGGATCTCCCCAAATCGTGCGAATCATTGAGGGCCAGGGCTTCTTGATAACCAAAATGCCGCCCTGACCGTTAGGCAGATCGTTGCCAGCCTCATCAACGATTGCTGCCTGAATACCCGGGAAGGGCAGCGTGCACGACCCTGGCACCAAGGGCGTAGCGCCTGGCATGGGAGTAATCACGTGACCGCCGGTTTCGGTCTGCCAGAAGGTGTCGACGATTGGGCAACGCCCGCCGCCAATAGCATTGTGATACCACATCCAGGCCTCAGGATTAATGGGTTCCCCCACCGATCCGAGCAGACGAAGAGAACTCAGGTTGTAGTTCTTGGGATGGGTCTGCGGCGTGGTTTCTGCGGACTTAATGAGCGAACGAATCGCCGTGGGTGCGGTATAGAAGATTGAGACCTTATGGTCTTGGATCATCTTCCAGAAGCGACCCGCATCGGGATAGGTAGGAATGCCTTCAAAAACAATCTGCGTGCCACCACAGGCTAGGGGGCCATAGGCAATATAGGTGTGGCCCGTGACCCAGCCAATGTCTGCGGTACACCAATAGATATCGTCGGCCCGCAGGTCGAAGGTGAACTGCATGGTGAGAATTGCATGCAGCAGATAGCCCCCCGTGGAGTGCTGCACGCCCTTAGGCTTACCGGTAGACCCGGAGGTGTAGAGAATGAAGAGCGGGTGTTCGGCGTCGACCCATTCAGGCTCACAGGTGGAGGCCTGCCCCTTCATGGTCTCATCCATATAAATATCGCGGCCGGCCTTCATGGAAATAGCACCACCAGTGCGGCGGTAGACAATCACATGACGCACGTGGTCGCATCCACCCATACCAAAAGCTTCGTCGACCGCGGACTTCAAAGGAATCTTCTTCCCGCCGCGGCACTGCTCATCGGCCGCGATGATCAGCGTGGCACCGGCGTCGATCACCCGTTCCTGCAAACTCTTGGCAGAGAAACCGCCAAAGACCACCGAGTGAATGACGCCAAGGCGTGCGCAGGCCTGCATGGCCACCACGCCCTCTACCGACATTGGCATATAGATGAGCGCCCGATCACCCTTTTTGTAGCCCATGCCTTTAATGGCGTTGGCCAGCTGACAGACCTGGGCATGCAGTTGGCGATAGGTGGCCTTCACGACCGTACCGTCATCGGCCTCAAAAATAATGGCGACTTTATCGGCGTTGCCGTTCTCTAAATTCTTGTCAAGGCAGTTGTACGAGGCATTGAGCAGGCCGTCATCAAACCACTTGTAAAAAGGGGCATTCGATTCGTCGAGTGCCCGGGTAAAGGGCTTCTTCCAGACAATCTCGCTACGCGCGAACTTGGCCCAGTATTCGGCGTAATCGGACTCCGCCTCTCTGCACATGGCGTTGTAGGCCGCCATGCTAGAAATGCGGGCCTTCGCGGCAAACTCTTTGGGGGGATCAAAGACACGGTTCTCGTGCATGACCGATTCGATCTGACTCGACGACATACAGGCCTCCTCCTGTTAGATAATGATTCTGGTGACTGAAACCCAGACGCGGGCCACGTTTTACGCACAAAAAGGCCGGCGGGTGGCTTTCAGGCCACTCTTATTGCGGTTAATTTACGCCAAATTTGGGTCAATGTCCTTCTTCAGAGATGACCTTGATCAAAAAAGGATCAACCATGCGACAGATTAAACAAGCCGATGTCATTCAGAGCATTGCCGACGCATTTCAGTTTATTAGTTACTACCACCCCCTGGATTTTGTCCAGGCACTCGGGGCAGCCTACGAGCGGGAACAGAACCCTGCCGCCCGCGATGCCATTGCCCAGATCCTTACCAATAGCCGCATGAGTGCCGAGGGCCATCGCCCGATCTGCCAAGACACGGGGATCGCCACCGTCTTTTTAAAAGTGGGGATGCAGGTGCAGTGGGCCGACGCCACCATGAGCCTCTCTGAGATGGTCAATGAAGGGGTTCGTCGAGCCTACATGGATAGTGTCAACCCGCTCAGAGCCTCGGTGCTTGCCAACCCGGCCAGTGGCCGCAAGAACACCAAAGACAATACGCCGGCCGTCATTCATATGGAGATCGTCGCGGGTGACACAGTGGATGTGATCTGCGCGGCCAAGGGGGGTGGCAGTGAGGCCAAGGCCAAGCTTGGCATGCTCAACCCCAGCGATTCGATTGTTGATTGGATTGTCAAAACCGTGCCAACCATGGGCGCCGGCTGGTGTCCTCCCGGAATCTTGGGTATTGGCATTGGGGGCACGCCCGAAAAGGCCCTACTCCTGGCCAAGGAGTCGCTCATGGACGCGGTAGACATGCCAGCACTTCTGGCGCGGGGCCCACAGACAGACTTGGAGAAGCTCCGCGTCGAGATTTACGAAAAAGTGAACGCGCTGGGTATCGGGGCCCAGGGGCTTGGGGGTCTCACCACGGTGCTCGATGTGAAGATCCTCGACTATCCCACCCATGCAGCCAACCTTCCGGTGGGCCTCATCCCGAACTGCGCGGCCACGCGACACATCCACTTCACGCTGGATGGCTCGGGGCCCGCCCATCTGCAGCCCCCACGTCTAGAAGACTGGCCAAATGTTGCCTGGACGGCGGACACCCAGAAGTCGCAGCGGATCAACCTGGATACCCTCACCCCCGAGCAGGTCGCCGCCTGGAAGCCAGGCCAGACGCTTCTGCTAAACGGCAAACTACTCACCGGCCGCGATGCCGCCCACAAGAGAATCTCCGACATGCTAGCCAAGGGCGAGTCGCTCCCGGTGAGCTTCAAAAACCGCGTCATCTATTACGTTGGTCCCGTCGACCCTGTGGGCGATGAGGCCGTCGGCCCGGCTGGCCCCACCACTGCCACCCGCATGGATAAGTTCACCGAGACCATGCTTGCCGAGACGGGTCTTATTGCCATGGTGGGAAAGGCTGAGCGGGGGCCTGTAGCCATCGAGGCCATTCGCAAGCACAAGTCGGCCTATCTCATGGCCGTGGGCGGTGCGGCCTATCTGGTGAGTAAGGCCATCCGGTCCGCCCGCGTCGTGGGCTTCGAAGACCTCGGCATGGAAGCCATCTACGAGTTCGAGGTACAAGATATGCCGGTGACTGTGGGCGTTGACAGCCAAGGCCAGTCGGTGCACGAGATGGGGCCGGCGGAGTGGAAAATACGCATCGAGAAGATGAAGAAGGTCGCATAGCCCCAGCCTAACGCTCGGGCGCTGGCGTTCTCCAAGTTCAAGTGAGCGGGCCGGTCTAGCCCATGACCGGTCGCCGCCTCGCGAAAAGCAGGCACGCTCGTCGGTCGCCCGTTCATGTGCTCCCCGGCCAATCGTGCCTCTCGACGGTACACAGCCCGAGGGACTGCGGGGGTTATTTGCGACGGAACGGAGGTGGAGTCGCAAATCTCTCGCAGGGCCCGAGCAAGTGCTGACACCTGAAGTCTGTCTATCCCATGACCGGTCGCCGCCTCTCGAAAGGCAGGCATGCTCGTCGGTCGCCCGTTTATGCGCTAGACCGGCCCGAGCATTCCAACTTGTAGAAATGCCAACCGCGCGCTCGTCGAGCGCTAGGCGACCTTCTTCATCTTCTCGATGCGTATTTTCCACTCCGCCGGCCCCATCTCGTGCAC
>JBDLQX010000013.1:0-9092 GCA_039800345.1 Pseudomonadota bacterium
TCGCGCATGGCCATGGCCTCAGGGTTCGGCCGCTGCCTGCCGAAACGATGCTCGGTCTCTAGGAGACACTGCAGCCATTCTTCGGGCGAGAGTGGGGTATCGATCCAGGCCGCTGTATTAAAGAAGTCTGGCCCATCTGCGCGTACAGGGCGAGACTGCCAGAGGCGTGCGGCTCCGCGCAGCCGATGGCCCCGCTCGGTGGTCAGATAGGCGAGCGCGGCTGCAAAGGTATGGCTCGGCGGCTGCCCCTGAAAGGGTAGGTTGCCGCCGAATGCCACCACGGTACGATTCATGCGGCTGCAGCTCCTGCGCCGCGCGTACGCCGGCGGGGCCTGCCACGACGACCGCTGGTGCTGTTACCGGCCTGACCCTGCACCGACTCCATGAGCGCGGCACGCTCGGGGTCATCGGCATCAATAAAGGCTGTCCACCAGTCACCCAGGCCGGCAGGCGTCTGCCCGACAGCATCACGGATCAGCAAGAAGTCATATCCCGCACGAAATCGAAGGTGGGCCAGCAGCCGATAGGGCGCCTGACCCGCACGTTTTTCAAAGCGGGGCTGCAGAAGCCAAATCTCGCGAATATCGGCCACGTATCGCCGGGGGATCGCCAGCGCATCAAGCTCCTGCTCAATCACCTCATCAATCGCCTGAGAGAGTGCGGGAATCGCTTTTTCTCCGTCGGCCTGCAGGCGCTGCCACCGCAAATAGACAGGGCTCCAGAGCAGTGCCGCGAAGAGAAAGCCCACCGAAAGTGGTTTGCCTTCCCGCACACGGGCATCGGTATCCCCGAGGGCCCGCCGAACAAAGGCCAGGGCCTCTTGCTGCTGCTCCTTCGACCCTTGGGGTTCGAGCACCAAGTCAACGAGGGGTAGGCAGCCGTGATGCAGCCCCTGCGCGCGCAGCTGTTCAATGCCCGCAAAGGCCTGGCCCGACTGCAGCAGCTTCACCATCTCGTCAAAGAGCCGTGCCTCCGGCACGTTGTGAATCAGATCGGCAAGTTCTTGTACCGGGGCGATGGTCTTGGGATCGGTGGTAAATCCCAGCTTGGCCGCAAACCGCACCACCCGAAGCATTCGCACGGGGTCTTCGCGGTAGCGTTGCGCGGGCTCACCGATCATGCGCAGCGTCTTGCGCTGCAGGTCTTCTACCCCGCGGTGGTAGTCCAGTACGGTATCGCTTAAAGGGTCATAGTAGAGGGCATTAATGGTGAAGTCCCGCCGGGCAGCATCCTCATGTTGTTCGCCAAAGGTGTTGTCGCGCAGTACCCGCCCATGGGCGTCGGTCTCTAGGTTTTCGGCATTGGCTGCGCGGAAGGTGGAGACCTCGATGGTCTCAGGCCCGAAGAGCACATGGACGAGCCGAAACCGACGTCCGATAATCCGCGCCCTACGAAAGGTACGTTGTACCTCTTCGGGAGTGGCATCGGTCGCCACATCGAAATCTTTCGGCCGCAGGCCGAGCATGAGGTCGCGGACCGCTCCGCCGACCACGAAGGCCCGAAAGCTCGCCTTTTGAAGGCCCTCAACGGTTTTCAAGGCAGCCACCGAGACATTGCGTCGGTCGATCCCCACTTTGGCGGCCTTGTGAATCTGGGGATCCCGTGCTCCGGCCTGGCCACGGCCTTTGGCATGACCAGGGGCCAATCGGGCAAGAGAGCGGAGCAGCTTTCGAATCACAGGTGTGAGGGTATCAGGCGTTGTCTTTCGATGCGAACAGGGACAGCACGGGCCATCCCTGCTCTGCCGCGTGGGCGGCAAGCCGCGGATCGGGGTTCACGGCCACCGGATGACTCACCTGGGCCAGCAGAGGAAGGTCATTGAGCGAGTCACTGTAGAAATAACTCGTGCGGAAGCTCTCTAGGCCGAGCCCCATCTCCGCGAGCCACTGCTGCACCCGGGTCACCTTCCCCTCCCGAAAACTCGGCAGGCCGCGGGGACGCCCGGTGAACTCTCCCTGTGTATCGGTCTCGATCAGGGTGGCAATGAGATGGGAGATCCCGAAGACCTCGGCGATGGGCGCGGTAATAAATTCGTTGGTGGCTGTGACAATCGCGCATAAGGCACCTTCGTCCTGGTGCTTCTTTACCAGGTCGCGGGCCTCGGGCCGAATCTGGGGCAGGATTTCATTGGTCAAGAACTCTGCCCGCCAGGTCTCCAGCGTCGCGCGCGAATGCGCGGCCAAGGGTCCCAGCTGAAACTGCAGAAACTCCGCAATATTCAGTGTTCCCGCCTTGTACTGCGCAAAGAAATAGTCGTTGCGGTGTCGGTGCCATTGGGCATCGACGACTCCGCGCTTGACCAGTTCTTCAGCCCAGGCCACATCGCTGTCTATGGGCAGAAGGGTATGGTCCAGATCGAAGAGGGCAAGACTCTGGGGGGGCATAGACAGGGGCTCCAGTGGCTAAAAAAGGGCAAGGTTCTCGTCGAGCAGGCTGCGCATCAAGGGCAGTGACACGGGACGCTTCAACGACAACGCCCGCGCATCCAGGGCCTCAAGCAGACGCATCAGGCGTCCGAGTTGACGTGGGAGCCGAGCGAGCATGTAGTGAAACAGGTGATCATAATCGCTCGCAATCGCGGCCGACATCCAGCCAAGCCGAAAGGCCCGCTCGCGTAGGGCCTGGAGTTTTTCCTGATCGTCTAGTTCGTGGAGCTCAAAGACAAGCCCCTGGCCAAGCCGGGTACGCAGATCTTCGCGCAGCTGATCAACGAGTTGCGCTGGGGCGGCCCGGGCTGTCGCGACAAGCCGCTGGGAGGTCGGGCCGTAGGTCTGCTGGATGGCAATAAAGAGGGCAAAGAGCGCCTGTTGCACCTCAGCCGAGGCGCGATCGATGTTGTCAATGAGCCAGACCCGTGGGGGGTCTGGGTATTCCACAGACGCTAGAAAGGCTCGGGCCTGGGCGGTGTCGAGAAGATCGTAGACCTGCTGTCCGGGGTGGTGCAGCGCCCAGGCCTGGAGCCAAAAAGACTTCCCGGCGCCTGCTGCCCCCCAGAGCAGTAGGCTTGAAGGGGCCTGAACGCCGGCCGGTGCTGTGCTCGGGGCGCTCGCGGATACATCCGCTGTCGCAGATGACATCCAGGCCGAGAGCCAGCCGAGCGCCTGATGATTTCTGCCGATGACCCCATGGCGCAGGTCGGGAAGCGGGGGTTCCATCAGTGAGAGGGGGGCCTGGTTCGCCAGGCCACGAGACAGATCTGCCATAGAATCGAGATTTTCGCCTCCTGCCTCTATGAACTCCAAATCCTCTGGCATGACCTACCGCGACGCGGGCGTCGATATTGATGCGGGCGATGCCCTGGTGGATCGCATTAAGCCCCTGGCCAAGGCAACACTGCGGCCCGAGGTCATGGCGGGCATCGGGGGCTTTGGCGCACTCTTTGCCATGCCTCAGGGCTATCGGGAGCCGGTGTTGGTCTCAGGCACCGATGGGGTGGGTACCAAACTCAAGCTCGCCTTTGCCCTTGCGCGGCACGAGACCATTGGAATTGATCTCGTGGCCATGAGCGTCAACGACATTCTCGTGCAGGGCGCTGAGCCTTTATTTTTTCTCGATTACTTCGCCACGGGCCGCCTATCGGTCGATCTGGGTGCGGCGGTGGTGGGGGGCATTGCTGAGGGCTGTCGGCAGTCGGGCTGCGCCCTCATTGGGGGAGAAACCGCCGAGATGCCTGGCATGTACGCCTCGGGAGAATACGATCTCGCGGGCTTTGCCGTCGGGGTGGTGGAGAAGTCGGCCATCTTGTCGTCTGATCGGGTGGCTGCCGGCGACTGCCTTCTGGGTCTTGTCTCGAGTGGCTTTCATAGCAATGGCTATTCTCTCGTGCGGGCGGTTCTGGAGAAGGCCTGCGGTGCGATCTCTGAGACCTCTCTGCGGTCTGTTGCTCTTGCCCCCACCCAGGGCACCGGTCCAGATGAGACGCTTGCCGACTTGGTCATGGCCCCGACGCGTATCTACGTGTCGGCTGTCCTTGCAGCGCTGAAGGCCCATCCCCACCAGATACATGCGCTGGCCCACATCACTGGCGGCGGCATCGTGGGTAACCTGCCGCGCGTGCTCCCCGAGACACTGACCGCCGAAATCGATCCCAGCGCCTGGCCTCGTCCTGCGGTGATGCGCTGGGTACAAGAACAGGGCCAGATTTCTGAAGAAGAAATGTTCCGCGTCTTTAACTGTGGACTCGGAATGATTCTTGCCGTGGCGCCTGAGCAGGCTGAGGCGGTGGCCGCCACGCTTACCGCGCATGGGGAGCGCGTCTACCGTATTGGGCAGGTCCGGGGCCGGAAGCCGGGTGAGTCGCAGACCCTCATGGGCCCGTCCAGGTCTCTCTAATCTGCCGCAGCATCGCCTCGGCCGAGAGGGCAGAGGCATCAAGGCGGGTCATGTTGTGAAAGCTCCTTAGCCAGGTGATCTGGCGTTTGGCCAACTGACGCGTTGCGGCTATGGCCTGGTCTATGAAGGTCTGCTGGTCTGTCTGGCCGCTCAGATGGGCCCAGGCCTGGCGGTAGCCCACGGTGCGTAGGCTCGGTAGCTCCGGGTGGAGTTCTTCGCGTTGCTTCAGGGCAGCGACCTCTTCCAAAAAGCCTGCGGCCATCATCTCTGTGAAGCGTTCCGCGATACGTGTATGGACCCAACGCCGGTCTTCCGGTTGTAGCGCGATCACAGACAGCGCCTCGTCTAGAGACAGGGCCATTCGGTCTTTTGTGCCGCGGTGAAAAGAGGAAAGGGTCCTCCCCGTATGGGTCCAGACCTCGAGCGCCCGCGAAATGCGCTGCGCATCCTGAGGGGCCAATCGCCGGGCTGTGAGTGGATCCACCAGGGCCAGGCGACGATGCAGGGCGGGCCAGCCGACTTCCGCCGCCTCCTTAGCCAGAGCAGTACGTACCTCTGGTGGCACCTCGGGGAGATCATCGATGCCTTCTCGCAGCGCCTTGAAGTAGAGCATGGTGCCGCCCACAAGCAGAGGCGTGTGGCCACGGGCTCTAATCTCTTTGATAGCAGCCTGCGTATCGCGAAGAAACTGTGCCACAGAGTACGACTCGTGCGGGTCGCGACAGTCGATCAGGTGGTGCGGTACCCGAGACTGCTCTTCGGCCGAGGGCTTCGCTGTACCAATATTCATACCGCGATAGATCTGCGCAGAGTCGAGGCTCACGATCTCCACCGTGCCGAGACTCCCAGACTGCGCCAGGGACATGGCAAGCGACGATTTACCACAGGCCGTGGGCCCGATGAGGCAGTAGATCATGCGGCCGTCCCGCTACTGGCCACGCAGAAAGAGGCGGTCGAGGGTCTTGAGGTCGAGGGCCACCCAGGTGGGCCGGCCGTGGTTACATTGGTCTGACCGCTCGGTCCTCTCCATATCCCGTAAGAGGGCGTTCATCTCAGGAATAGTGAGGGTTCTATGGGCCCGCACCGCGCCGTGGCATGCCATGGTGGCAAGTACCGCATCCCGGGATTCTTGTGCGGCACTGGCATGGCCATGGGCTGCGAATTCACGCAGGGTGTCGCGCACCAGTGGCTCCGCGCTGACATGGGCGAGCAGGGTGGGCAGCCCCCGAATGGCCAGGCTGTCTTCGCTTAAGAGCGAGAGGGAGAACCCGAGTTCTTCGAGGGCCGTCGCATGGGTCTGCGCAGTCTCGCGTTCCAGCGGGCTCGCAGACAGCGCCAGAGGAGAGAGCAGCTGCTGCATCTGACCGCGGGGGAGCGACTTCAGGCGCTCGTACAAAATTCGCTCATGGGCCGCGTGCATGTCGACAAGAATGAGCCCTTGTCGATTCTGGGCAAGAATATAGATTCCATGCAACTGGGCCAGTGCAAAGCCCAGCGGGTGCTCGTCGTTGCCGCCTCCCCAGGCATCTCGCACCGCGGTCCCCAGAGACGCAAACCCGGAGGGCAGCGGTTCGCGCAGCCGAGGGGTGGACGCGGAAGACCAGTCGGTGTGGAGCGGGAGCGTGGGATGAAGCGCCGGTGTCGCAGAAACAGAAGGGGCTGACCGCCCCGTAGCCTCTTGCCCTAATGATCCCCATGACCCTGATGGACCTGCCCCTTGCGGCAATGCATCGGGTTCTCCGCGGGTGACGGCGACTGCGTGCGAGAGGGCCTCGCGGCAGGCCTTGAGCACGGCCTGATAGACCGCCTGACCCTCGCGAAACCGCACTTCAGCCTTAGCCGGATGCACATTCACGTCCACTGCATCGGGCGTGATCTGCAGGAACACCACGAATCGGGGCTGTCGGTCCCCATGCAACACATCGGCATAGGCCGACCGCAGCGCATGGGCGAGTGTCCGGTCCCGAATGCACCGTCCATTGACGAAGAAGTACTGACGATCGCTGCCCCGTCCCTCCGCTGCAGTCGGGGCCTGCAGCCAGGCATCGATGCGCAGCGGCCCCGCCTCCACCGACGCCACCCGCAGCTGCTCGAGCGGCACATCTAACAAGCGGCTCACCCGCCGATCCATCGGCTCTATTGAGAGAGCCGCCACCACCCGGCCATTGTGGGAAAGCTCCCAGGCGCAGTCGGGACGAGACAAGGCAGCCCGGGTCCAGGCCTCGCGTGCGTGGCCAAACTCCGTGGCGGGGCTCTTGAGGAAGCGTCGCCGGGCCGGTACGGCATGAAAGAGCCCTACCACCTCGACAAGGGTGCCCTGCCCCCCGGAGGCGGGCACCGTCTGCCATCGCCCCTGCTCCTGACATAGGCACTGGGCATGCGGGCTTAGTGCGGTTCGGCTCGTAATCGCGAGCTGCGCCACGGAGGCAATGGCCGCCAGGGCCTCGCCGCGAAACCCGTGGCTTACCACCTGCTCAAGATCTTCGAGGCTGCGAATCTTGCTTGTTGCATGGCGCTGCACGGCCAAGACCAACTCGTCTGCCGCAATGCCCGTACCATCGTCTCGTACTCGAATGCTGCGAATTCCGCCTTCTCCCAGGTTCAGCGCAATGTGTCGTGCCTGCGCATCCATCGCATTGTCCAAGAGCTCCTTCACGACTGAGGCGGGTCGTTCAATGACCTCGCCGGCTGCGATCTGGCTAATCAGTCTGTCAGGAAGGAGGGCAATCGCGGGCATGGGGAGTGGGCAGTGTTGGTGCGAATTAGGCCCGGGACTTTTTTGCCAAGGGAGGATTCTGGGCGAGGTAATCTTCAATGCCACGCCGCATCGCGACTGCCACTTCCCGCTGATAGGCCGCATCCCGCAATCGCCGCTCTTCCTCAGGATTACTGATAAAGGCCGTCTCCACAAGAATAGAAGGAATGTCGGGGGCCCGCAGCACGGCAAAGCCCGCCTGCTCTACCTGCGGTTTGTGCAGACGATTGACCCGGCCGATTTCTCGCAAGACCGACTGCCCTAACTTGAGTGAGTACTTGATCTGGGCCGTGGTGGACATATCGAGCAGGGTCTGGGTTAGCAGGTCATCGGCCTGGCCAAGCTTCACCCCGCCAATAGAATCCGACTCATTTTCTTTGTTGGCCATCCATCGGGCGGCGGCACTGGTGGCACCCTTATCGGACAGGGCAAAGACCGAAGCGCCCTGCGCCGTAGGCGACACCCAGGCGTCCGCATGCACCGAAACAAAGAGGTCTGCATTTACCTGTCGTGAGAGTGCGACGCGCCGGGCCAGGGTCACAAAAAAATCGCCGTCACGGGTCAGAAACGCCCGCATCGCAGGCTGAGCATCAATTTGGCGTTTGAGTTCGCGCGCAATACGCAGCACCACATCCTTCTCGCGGGTGCCACCGCGACCAATCGCGCCGGGGTCTTCTCCCCCATGGCCTGGATCGATGGCGATGGTGATGAAGCTCCCCCGGGGTGTGCCAGGGCGCGTTCTCTGGCTGGGGATGTCGCGGGACGTGCCGGCCGTCGGCGCACTCGGCGGGGCCTGAGGGGGCGATGTGGGTGATCGGGCTGGGCCCCCCGCCTGCTGCTGAGGCGCCATGGGTGCGATGGGTGCATTGGGCGCCTGTGCCTGAGTCTGAGGGTCGGGGGTCTGATCCCCTGTGGTACCCGGCTTACGCGTGGCCTCATACTCTCTGAGGAAGGCCAAGAGGGGATCGGCTTCGACTTCGGGGTAGAGGTCAATCACCAGCCGATGCTGATACTGGGCAATCGGGGGAAGGGTAAAGACCTGAGCCCGAATCGCCTGCTTCAGGTCAAAGACCATGCGCACGATGTGTGGCTTGAACTGGCCTACGCGCACCTGGGCAATGAAGGGATCATTGGGCTGAATGCCGGCAAGAATCTGGCGTAGTCCATAGCCGAGCTGGAGATTCTGGATATCGATCACGAGGCGTTCGGGCCGGGTGAGTCGGGTGGTGGTGTAGACGAGTCGCGGTGTGTCGTGCTCGATTGCCACGCGGGTGTAATTGGGCGCCGGCCAGACGCGCACCGCCATCACTTCGACAGCGCGTGCGGGCGGTGGGAGTCCGAGCGCCGCTGCGAGCGCTACCGGCGCCAGAGTGAGGCCGCGCCGCATGGGGTCCACCATCAACATGCCTGGCGTTTGCGCCTTCGTTTCCAGGGACGCATCCCCGAGTTCAGACAGCGCTGATTGCAACCTGGCCTGCAGGTCGTCGTTCGCCGAGCGAATACTGAGGTGCCGTGGCCCTTCGGGTACGAGCGGATCGGCCCAGTCCAGGGTGATCTCTACATCGGCTGCAGGAAGCCCGGCAGCCTTTTCGGGCCATTCCACGAGTAGAAGGTCGGACTCCGCGAAAATCTCGCGAAGCCCCGATGCGCGCCAGGCCGTGGGGTCACTCTGACGGAAGAGGTCTAAGTGAGCACACTGCATCTGCCCGACCAGATAGGTCTCAGCCACAGCAAAACTCGGGCTCTTAATGCGGCCCTCTACGCCAAGCGCACGCAGAATGCTGCGCACTAAGGTGGTCTTACCCGCACCGAGGCCACCGCGTAGGTAGAGCCGCGACCATGCCCCTTCTCCGGCGAGTTGAGCAAGGGCGGCCCCAACCCTACCCATCTGGTCTTCGGTCACCGAATTGAAGTCTTGGCGGTGTCGGTCAACAATCACGAAATGTCTCTCACAGGCCACGCAGTTGATTTGCAACATCCTACCCCGAGCCTGGATCAGGCCCGG
>JBDLQX010000014.1:0-12680 GCA_039800345.1 Pseudomonadota bacterium
GGTGACGTAGGGTCAAGGCTTGGCCACTCCATAAGGGGATAGATGAGCCAGGTCAGCGCAAAGGCCAGCACCACCCGAATGCGCACAGTTACTGCGTCCAACGAAAGCACGGGCGCGGTCATGAGCAGGGCCGAAATACGGATCATCGGCCAGACCAGCACCACAAACCGCTCAACAATATCGGCAACCAGGAGCGACGAGGCGGGGGTAACCATATGGAATCAAAAGGCTCAGCGGCTGTTGGTGGGTAAGGTTCGGGGGCGGGTTAACCAAAGAGCGCCGGAATACGCTGAAATATCGACCGCGTAAATTCCACGATGGTGTTGATCTGCCAGCCACCAAAGATGGACAACGCAACCCCCACGGCGACAAGCTTCGGAATAAAGCTTAAGGTCATCTCGTTGATCGAGGTGGCCGCCTGAAAGATACCGACCAGAAGACCCACGCCAAGGGCAATGCCCAGCAAAGGGAGCGAGACCAACATGGTGATGTAGAGCGTGTGCCGGGCAAGGTCGACGACGGCGGCGGTATCCATGGGCGGTTTCCTTTATCTATTTTTCGGAAGAAAGCGTAAGCAATCGCGTGTTGATCGCAGAGAACAGCTAAGGGTTGACAAAACTTGCAGCCATCGAGCCCATGATCAGACTCCAGCCATCGACCAACACGAAGAGCATGAGTTTGAAGGGCATCGAGATCATCATGGGCGAGATCATCATCATGCCCATGGACATCAACACGCTGGCCACCACCAGATCAAGCACCACAAACGGGATGTAGATCAGAAATCCAATCGTGAAGGCGCTCTTGAGCTCTGAGGTAAGGAAGGCCGGCACCAGGGTCGCGAAAGGCACCGTCTCCGGGCCGCCCGTCACTTCTTGGCGGGCGATCTCCAAGAACATGGCGAGGTCGTCTTCGCGGGTCTGGCTCATCATGAAGGCATGAATCGGAGCGCGCACATTCGCGAGGGCCTGATCAAAGGGCATTGTCTGCTGCAAATACGGCTGAATGCCGGTCTCCCAGACCTGGGTAAGGATGGGCGACATGATGAAGATCGTGAGAAAAAGGGAGAGCCCCACGAGCACCTGGTTGGGCGGCGTGCTGCCCGTACCGAGCGCCTGACGCAGAATCGACATCACGATGATGATGCGCACAAAGGAGGTCATCATCAGGACGAGCGACGGAATCAGGGTGAGGACGGTGAGCAGCGCGAGCAGCTCAAGGGTGAGGCTGTATCGCCCCCCTTGCACGGTCACTGCCGGAAGCCCCTGGGCCAAGACCCAGACCGGCATGGTGGCCAAGGCCAGGCCTACCAAAAGCTTATAGAGTCGCAACGGGGTCGACATGGCTAGGCCTTCCGCTTAAAGAAGTGCACGAGGCTAGGCGGCATACGCGCATGCTCGAGTACTGCGGCAAAAGAAAGTGCGCCTGAAGGGGCCGACCCCGTGCGGGGGTCAGCAGCAAACCGCGGGGCCTGGGCAGACAAGGGGTCAGCAATGCGGTCGGTCGCGCTGGTAGGTTGCGCAGGCGATGCGGACGACGCGGGGGACGCGGGGGAGCCTGTGGTAGAAGCAGTCGGAGCGGTAGACGATCCCGACCCGGAGCGCAGACTGGCGGCGGTATAAACCGGGCGTGCGGTGGGCCCAGCGGCGGTGGACTCTGACCACTCTGCAAGCGCAGTGATCTGCGTAGCAGACACCCCGAGCAGAATCTCTCTGTCTTTCACCCGCAGCAGCACGATCTTTTGTCGGGTGCCGGCGGTCAGTGTTTCGAGGTGCTGAATCTGGCGCTGACCACCTGCTCCCGCGGAGAAGCCCTGCATACGCTTCAAGGCGAAGAGTAAAAGCGCGAGCAGGCCAAGCACCAGCAAGAAGCTGCTGGCAAGGCCCACCCAGTCAAGGCCGGTAGAGAGGGTAGAGGTCATGGTGTCGATTGCCCGTCGTCTGGTTTGGTCGTTGCTCTTGAGGTAGCAACAACTAGGCCAACGACACCTGACGGAAAAAAACTCCTGGTATTACAACTGCTTAAGGCGCTCCGCCGCAGGGACAACGCGGGTAAGTCGAATGCCATACCGGTCATTGACCAGAACGATCTCACCCTGGGCAACCACGGTGTTGTTTACCAACAGGTCGAGTGGCTCGCCCGCGAGGCGATCGAGTTCGACCACGCTGCCCTGGGATAGGCGCAACAGGTCGCGAATCTTCAGCGATGCGCGACCCACCTCAATAGAAATCGTCACCGGAATGTTCTGCAACACCTCTGGGTTGATCTGGCCGCGCTCGGCCCCAAGGGCACCGTCTTCGCCCTCGGGCAGGTCTTGCGCTTCTGCGGTGTTTTCCATGGTCATGTTTCCTAGTGGGTTTCTATTTGGCCCGTGATATTGAGGGCATTCTTAACTTGAATCGCCATCTGCGTATCGACAACGCCCACATCGGCGTCATAGACGGCGATGTCAGAGATGTTGACCCGCGCCGACTCGGGCTTCTTGAAGTACAAGACATCACCGACCCGAAGATTCTGCAGGGTATGCAGCGTTGTGGGCACATGGCCCAGGAGAACTTGTAACTCCAGTGACGACTCATAGGCCGCCTCTTTGAGTTCGGCATGCCAGGCCCGCTCGGAGCTCTCGTTGCCATCGCCCGTCTGCACCCGGCTACGCAGCACATCCCGTATGGGTTTGAGCGAGGCGTAGGGATGCACGAGGTCGATAAAGGTGTCTTTGGAATTGTCAATCTCAAAGCGGCTCAAGACCACCAGGTCGTTCTCATCGGCAATCTGGGCAAACTGCGGGTTGATCTCGGAGTTGGCCTGCTCAATCTCGAGCTTTAAAACCGGTGCCCAGGCATCTCTTAAGGCGCGGTAGAAGATATCAAGAATGATGCTAATCACCCGCGACTCGGTCGGCGTAAAGAGCCGGGTGGGTGGCAGCGGCCCCTTCGTACTGGCAGAGCCAAAGCCACCAAAGAAGACATCAAGAGAACTGAAGATCACCTGCGGCTCAATCACCACCAACGAGAAGCCGCGCAGCGGATTCATGCGAATCATGTTGACCGAGAGCGGCGCCTTCAGCATTTTAAGATAGTCGCCATACCGTACGATTTCTGACTTTAACGGCGCAATTTTTGGGGTCGAACGCAAGACCTCCACCAGCCCGAGGCGAAAGAGCCGCAGGAGCCGCTCATTGATCATCTCAATGGCGCCCACGTTAATGCCCAGCGTGCTGTCCTCGCTTGCGAGGTCGTGCTTACGCACCCGCACGCGGGTGTTGTATCCGGTATCCACCGCGATCGAACCGTCGTCTACGCCCTCTTGCAGGGCGGCGAGTTCTTCTTCGCTGAGTAGGCCAGTAGACATTGCGGTGGTGTCTTTAGAAAGTCAAAGGGATGAGAAATGCGGTGCGGTTGGCAGTATGCGACTTATTGGATGATGAACTCGGTAAAGAGCACCTGCTCAATACCGCCAAAATCCTCATAGCGTTCAAGCACCGCATTGAGCCCTAGCCGAAGCTTCTCAGCCAGTTCGATACGGAAGGTGGGCTTTTCGATCTCTGCCTCTGTCACCTGACGCAGAACATCGAGAGCCGCAGACCGCAGGGCAAACTCGTGCTTGTCCATGTTGCCGAGCACCCGGTCGTCGTAGTGGGTCATGATGGCCAGCGTGACGGACATCACCTTACGCGAGCCCGATACGTTGGCCAGTAAGGGCCGGCTCATTTCTTTGTACCGGCTCTCAAACTTGGTGACCTCGGCTTGGGTCTTTAACTGCTTCTCCGGGCCCGCGGGGGTCTCTTTGTAATTGGGAAGGGGCTTACCGTCGGGACCGAGCTTGGGCTCGCCCGAGGCTTCACCCTCAGCGGCTGCCTTCTCTTCTTCGGCCTTCTTCAAGAGTTCTTCAACCGTGGCCTCATCAGGCTTACTAAAGAAACCCGTGGCTGCCAGGGTGCCGACCACAGCACCCACGACAAGAAGCAGAATGACCACCACCAAAATGATGATCATCAATAGAGGGCCCTTTTTCTTTTTTCCCTCGTCTGGTGCCTGTTCGTCTGCCATCGTCTTTCCTTCCTTAAATTCGGTTACACCCAGACATCGAGTCGTCCATCGTCACGCACAGGCGTCTTACCGACACCAGAGGCCGACTCCGACGACTGCTCTGCGGCCGAGCCCTGATCACCGGAGGACTGCCGTCCCGACGGCGACTGCCCGCCAGATTGCCGACGGTCCTGCTGACTGACCGAAAGCGAAGCAACGTCCATGCCATTGCGCTCTAGTGCCTCCTTCAGCCGCGGCAGGCTCTCCTGCAGGAGATCCCGGGTGCTGGCCTGCGTGGCCTTAATAGACGCCTCGATTTCGCCCTTTCGCAGTTCTAGTTCTATGCGTATCGACCCCAAGTCGCCGGGCTCAAGGTCTAATTCCACCCGCCAGTTCCCCTGGCTCACCTGCTGAAGGAGTCGCTGAGAGAGTAGTTCACCGAATCGCTGCATGATCTGCTGCGGCAGAGACCGGGGCTGTCCGGCCTGCCCGGCCGCATTGGGATCGGGCCGGGCGCCCTCGCCTCCGCCCTGACCGGACGCGGTAGAGCCGCCACTGGTCATCGCAGCAAGGCCCTCTGACTCGCCAAGCAGGGCATCAAGAGTTCGATCGACAGGAAGCAGGCCCTCTGGTAGGTCAAGCGGCTGCTCCATAAGACTAATCGCCTCAAGTCGGGCCGCCTCTGACGGTCCGACTTCGGCCGCCCGAACCGCCTCCGGGCCAAGAATCTTAATCAGCCGATCTTTGGTCGACGAGTCTTCAAGACCAAGTCGCAGTCGCAGGGCCTCGAAGTCAAACTTCGCAGACCCCTCCGACTTTGGGTCCCCCTCGGTATGCTTGAGGGCCACGGTCGTTGTCGGGTCTACAGCCTCCTCAGCGACCTTCCCTGCCCCAAGCCCCCCCCCTACTCCCTCGACCGAGCCCGCACGAGACTGCATCCAACGACTGGTGGCCATCTCGGAACCAGAGGCGTTTGCTGCGAGAGAGACGGAAAAACCTGTCTCCGTCGGTTGTGGGCTCGGGGGGATGTTGGGTGTAGAAGCCGCCGCGCGTGCTGCAGCCGAAGCAGTTCCCAGCAAGCCTGCCGCTGCCGGCATACCCTGCGGCATGGTGGTAGCGGTAGACGCCGACGAGGGCACGAGCGATTCGGCACCCCGCGCTGTGATGAGGCCGCCCTCTTGCCCTTTGAGAATAAGCGCCTCCTGGGCGGTATGCAGCAATGACAAGTCGGTGTCCGCCGCCTTCGCGCCCTTACCGGCCTTACCGCCCTTACCGTCGCCGCCCATGTCGCCGTGTGCGCCATGGGCCATAGAGGCCCCATCGCCTTCGTGAGAGGTCCCCTCACCCAACGGGCTACTCTGACCTGTCTGGGCGGCACTCGTACGCCCAGAGGCCAGCCCGGCCCAATCGACCAAGCGCCCATGCCGCAGCAAGGCCGCGACCGACCCCTCATCCATGGAGGCGTCCCGGGCATAGCGCAGAAGGTCTTCATCGGCGGGCGGCGGGCCCGCGGTAATGATCTCGGTACCCTCGCCAATCTTCAGGGCACGCAGACTGGAGGGTTCGGCGTCTTGGTCGGCGTCCGTTGGGCGGGCTGAGGCCTCGTTGGCTCCGCTAGCATCGTCTGCCTGGGCTTCTGCCTCTTGGGTCTTATGGGTTCCTGCGGGCGGGCTGGCGGGGGATCCTGGGCCAGCGGTGGCACTGGCGGCAACCGGTTGCCGGGTCTGCTCCCCAAAGACGCGCGCAAAGAGCTGACCGAATCGCGCGGCGCGCGGATCGGGGGGGGCCTGCTCCCGAGCGCGTTCCGGCGCGGCAGGTGGCGGCTCAAGAGCGGTAAAGAGCGAAGGCGATTCAATCGGTGTGGGGCGCATACCTTGGACCTATTCAGACCGTAAGAAAGACGTGTCGGAAATCCAGCAAATTTCAGACCAAGACAAAAAGCCCTGGAAATCCGCCCAGACGGCGCCCCAGGCGGCAGAACGTGGCCGATGGGCCAGCCGATGCGGGGAAACATGGGCGCTATGGCATACCGATTGCTTTTTACCCCACATGTCGTGCGCAGGACTGAAAAATAATTTCATGATTTTAAAGGAAAAAATGAATCGGAGCGGGCCATGGCCACACTGAGTTTGTCGAACTTGCGACAAACGATTGCGAAGATCGACGCCACAGGATTAGGCATCCCCTTCCTGGTGCTCTTGATCATGAGCATGCTGGTGCTGCCGCTTCCGGCCTGGATGCTCGACATCCTCTTCACGTTCAACATTTTGATCAGTCTGATCGTGATTATGGTGTCGATTGGCATCACAAGGCCCCTTGAGTTTTCTTCCTTTCCGGCCATCTTGCTGCTCACCACGATGCTGCGGTTGGCGCTTAACGTCGCCTCGACGCGGGTGGTGCTGATCGAGGGGCACACCGGACCGGATGCGGCAGGTAAGGTCATTCAGGCCTTCGGCGAATTCGTCATTGCGGGCAATTACTTTGTGGGCATTATTGTCTTTGCCATTCTCATCATCATCAACTTCATGGTGATCACGAAGGGTGCGGGACGTGTGTCTGAGGTCTCCGCGCGGTTTATGCTCGATGCAATGCCAGGTAAGCAGATGGCCATTGATGCTGACCTCAATGCGGGGGTCATCGACCAGGAAACCGCCAAGCGCCGGCGTGAAGAGATCTCGCAAGAGGCCGACCTCTTTGGCTCTATGGACGGTGCATCAAAGTTCGTACGTGGCGACGCGGTGGCCGGCCTCATCATTCTGTTCATCAATATCATCGGCGGCATGATCGTGGGGATCGCCCAGCACGACCTCTCTGTCAAAGAGGCTGGTGAGATCTATGTGCTACTGACCATCGGCGATGGATTGGTGGCCCAGATTCCTGCCCTCTTCTTGTCTCTGGCCACCGCCATTGTGGTGACCCGTGTAACCACCGCAGAATCAATGACAGAGCAGGCCAAGAGTCAGCTCTCAAGCCCCTCTGCACTTTTTATTTCCGCCGCCATCCTGGCCATTCTCGGCATCGTTCCAGGCATGCCCACCCTGGTGTTTCTGGCCCTGGCAGGCTGCGCTGCGGGTATTGCCACCTTAGTCTTACGCCAGCGCTATGAGGACGAACGCCCGAAGACTCCCGAAGAGATCGTCGCGGCCGGTGGCGAAGATCCCAATGCGCCCAAGGAACTGGACTGGGACGACCTGGATACTGTGGATGTGATTGGGCTGGAGATTGGCTACGGCCTAATTCCCCTGGTCAATGCGGAGACAGGCGGCCAGCTCATGACCCGGGTTAAGGGGGTGCGCAAGAAATTGTCGGCCGAGCTTGGTTATCTGGTGCAGCCCGTGCGTATTCGCGATTCGCTAACGCTGGACCCTGACAGTTACACCATCATTATTAATGGCGTGGTGCGCGGCAAAGGCGAGGCCAAGGTTGGGCGTGAACTGGCCATTAGCCCGGGCCAGGTCTATGGCACCCTGGAGGGCATTCCCACCAAAGAACCCGCCTTCGGTCTGGACGCGGTCTGGATCGACCCCTCGCAGCGCGACTATGCGCGCACCCTGGGCTACACGGTGGTTGATGCCGCAACCGCCATCGCGACCCACCTCAACAAGATTCTGCGTGAGAGTGCAGCAGAACTCTTAAGCCGTGACGAGACCCAGCAGTTGCTCGACAAGCTGGCAGCCAAGTTTCCCAAGCTGGTGGAAGACCTGGTGCCGGCCAAGCTGCAGCTCGGCGCGGTCACACGGGTTTTACAAAACCTATTAGAAGAAGGGGTCTCGATTCGCGACATGCGCTCCATCATGGAGGCCTTGTCCGATGCCTGTGCCAAGACCCAAGATCCCCACGAACTCACAGGGCTCGTGCGGCCGCGGCTAGGCCGAATGATTGTCCAGTCATTGTTGGATGGCCAGGACACGCTACCCGTGATGACCCTGGACCCCGCGCTGGAACAAATGCTGCACAACGTGGTGCAGCAGCATCGCGGCGACCTCTCCAACATTGTGCTGGAGCCAGGCCTGGCCGAAGGGCTCTTCCGCGCACTGCGCGAGAGCACGAAGAAAGTCGAAGACGCCGGAAACAATGCGGTGCTCGTGGTTTCGCCGGTCTTGCGCCCCTGGCTGTCTCGGGCCGCTCGGCACCGTGTCGAAGGACTGACAGTGATGTCGTATTCCGAGATCCCGGATGACCAGTCGGTCAAGGTGATTGAAACGGTGGAGATTCGTGAGCGAGTGGCCTAATGCTTGCTTTCAGTCAGAGATAAGAAGCGCCTAAGGAGAGCGTGATGGAATTGAAACGGATACTTGCCAAAGACCTACGGGCTGCTACCGAAAAGGCCGTGAGCCTCTACGGGGCAGAGGCCCTGGTGGTCTCGCACGAGCAGGTCAACGGGCAGACCGAGGTTATTGTGGCTGTTGATCTGGAGCCCCGTTTCGATCCGTATGCGGCCCTCTCCAACGAACCCACTGAGATTGTGCGGTCCAGCTCTGCCACACCCGGAGCCGCTCGGGTGTTCTCGCCCGAAGACCTTCAGCCCGAGGCCTTCAAACCTATTACGCCGAAGGTGCATCAGCCCGAAGGGTTCGATGCCGCCTTTGGTCAGGCGTTTGGCCGCGGCGGCAGCGCCGGGAGCGGAAAGAAAAAAGCGGCAGCAGCAGCGGCAACGCCACGGGATTCGGTTAAAACACCTTCCGTGTCGACACCACACCGCGACTCTGAGGCAGAGGCAGGCGCCGGGACAGACGACCGCGACCGCCTGAGGGCCCGCGAGATTGTGGATCTGGTCCGTCAGGAGATGGCCGTCCTTCGCCGCGAGATTCGACTGCAACAGCGCCTTGGGCCTTGGGGGCAGGCAGGGCTTACCCCCCTGGGCCAACAGATGGACGGGCTACTCGAAGGACTCGGCGCCTCGACGGCCATGCGGGCCTTGCTGGTGGAAGAGGTACAGAATGAGCCCAGCGTCGATGCCGCCCTTAAAAAAGCCGAAGAGATCCTGAAGGCTGGTCTCTCAAGCCCACAGATCGCCGGTCCGCTTAGTGGGGTCCATGTAGTTCTTGGGCCCTCAGGCGCGGGAAAGACACAGACCGTGGCCCGGCTGGCCCATCAGGCCGTCGAGGCCTGGGGCAGCGAGCAGGTGGCGGTCATCAGCTGGAGCGACAGTCGACTGGGAGCCTGGGCGCAGATTCAAATGGCCTGCGCCAAGTTGGGCCTGGACTGCTTCCGTGTCCATGATGCGGCGCTACTCACCCAGATGCGCCAGGAGCTCGGCGACCGACAGTGTGTGATTATCGACACGCCCGGTGTGGCCCTCGCAAGCCATGCCGAGCGACTCTGCAGCCAGCTGCCTTCAGCCCAGTTTCACCTGGTGCTGCCCGCAGACACCACCGCCGCCCATGCGGGCCGGTTACTCGGGCTGCGTTCGTGGGCAAGTCTCATCGTCACCAAGGTCGACGAGGCCTGCCAGTCGTGGGGTCTGATTCAGGCGCTCGGACAACACCCGGTGCCGTTCTACGCAAGTGCGGCCAATGGCCCCGGCCCACAGTCGGGCACCCCCATGAATGCCTCGGTATTGGCGCGGCTTGCCATCGGGCAGTTACGCGACCAGTTTGCACAAGACACCCAGGCCTTGACGGAATTTGATGACCCTTCTGCCGCTACAATGGGAGAGCCCTTTCGGCCTACACAGGCTCGGCTGGCGCCCAAGGCGGAAAGGTAAACGAGACGCTCTCCATGAAAAATTCATCCAAGCCCGAAGTCATTGGTGTGGCCAGCGGCAAAGGCGGTGTCGGCAAGACAACCGTCTCTGTAAACCTGGCTGTTGCACTGGCGGCCAAGGGCAAAAAAGTCTTGCTCTTTGATGCCGATCTCGGCCTTGCCAATGCGCAGATTGCGTTGGGCCATCGAGCGGAATTCAATATGAGCCATGTGCTGTCGGGAAAAAAGACGCTGCAAGAGGTGGTCACAACCACAGCACACGGCGTGCGGCTCATTCCAGGCGGCTCTGGCCTGCTCGATATGGCAGCCCTCAATGCGCGTGAGTCGGCCGCGATTGTCCAGGCCTTTAGCGAAATCGAAGACGACCTCGACTTTCTCATTGTCGACATTGCCGCGGGAATCTCTCCGCAGGTCATGACCTTTATGCGGGCGGTTCAGCGCCGGCTCATCGTCGTGCGTGACGAGCCATCGAGCATTGCGGATGCCTACGGCACGATTAAGGTGCTCTCGCAAGAGGGGGCGGCTGACCAGATTACGCTCGTACCCAATATGGTGGAAAGCCAGGCGGCCGGCGAACAACTCTATCGCCGCATCCAAGATGTCGCCCTGCGGTTCTTGGGGCAGCCCCTGCACTACCTGGGTTCCATTCAAGCCGACGATATGGTGCTGACTTCGCTACGACAGCATAAGCCTCTCGTGGCCTCGGCACCGGGCAGCATCGCAAGCCGTAATTTTCGGGCACTTGCCGACGAACTCTGTCAGCTTCCTCCCATAGAAGGAAGCCTCGGGGGTCTGTCGTTCTTTATTGAACGGCAGCTCGCCTGACCTCTATGCATTTGCCCACGCGGAGCCTGCCATGAGAGTCGCCAACCCCTATCAGCAGCCTGAGAAAGATATCGAGGGCATGGTGCTCTCCCATCTCAATCTGGTGAAGCGGGTAGCCCTGCACCTGCGGCCACGTTTGGCCTCGTTTATGGATCTTGATGAGCTTGTGCAGGTCGGCACTATTGGGCTGATCGAAGCGGCTAAATCGTATGACCTTGCCAAAGGTGTTCCTTTTGAACACTTTGCCCATAGCCGTGTGCGGGGTGCGATTATCGACGAAGTGCGCCGCATGTCGAACCTGCCCCGGTCGGCAGTCGCCATCAATAAGCAGCACGCAGAAGAAACCCGTGCGCTGTCGGCCACACTCGGACGTGAACCCTCGCAGGCCGAGGTGGCTGCCTCGATGGGCAAGGAGATAGACGACTTCCAGGAGGAGCGTCGTCGTGCCGCACAGTTTCACACTGTCTATCTGGAAGACGTGGCAGAGCAGGCGCTTGCAGTACCCGATGCCAGCTCCAGTCAGCCAGAGGCCCAAGTAGAAGAGTCGGAGTTTATGCAGGCGCTCGTAGCGGCCATTGAGGCGCTACCTGAGCGTGACCGCCTGGTCATGGCGCTCTACTACCAGGAAGAGCTCAACCTTAAAGAGATTGGTATGACGCTCAATGTCACGGAGTCACGCGTCAGTCAGATCCTGTCTGCCAACATCAAGAAGCTTAGAAAAACCCTGGGGTTTGCTGATGCTGCATAGCGCATTAGGGCTACGGCCCCTCACTCATCCTTTTATTCGCGAGTCTGCTCATGCTTGGTAAGCTCTTCGGTGGCGCAAAAAAAGAGGAGATGCTCAAGGCCAAACAGGACTATGAAAAGGCCTGCAATGTCACGGGCGATAGCCGGCCCGAAATTGCTGCCCGTATTCGGGTGGGACTGCGCTGCCGGGCTGTGCTCGACAAGACTTTTATTGAAGGCGCAGAAAAGACGGCTGACTACACCGAGCGCTGCATGGTGGCGCTAGCGGCAGGCGACGAGAAGCCAAAGCCACCGACGCCCACTGCTTTTCAGACCATTAAGTCTGTCAACGGCGAGATCTTGGCCTATATCCCCCTGGAGTACGCCGAAGAGGTGTTTAAGATTGGTGCGGCATTCCAACTAGAGGAGGTCTCAGCCGAGCAGTCTATTGAGTTGGCGCAGGGTGTAGCCGAGAAGATTTCCGAAGATATCCATCTCGAGCCGCCGATTCAGGCCCTGGGTTTTCTGCGGGAAGAGCTCGCAGAAGGGGGCGGTGAGGCGGGCGAAAGCGAAGAAGGTGGCAGTGCCGAAGGCGATGCGAAGGAACCCTAGCCTCATGGCCCGTATGCACATGGCTTCTAAAGAATCACTCGGCTGAGTCGAACCCCAAGGCTATGAACTCAATTCTTCTCTTTTCGATTCTCGCCATGTTGGCAGTCATCATGCTGCTCATGATCCTGATCGTCGATCAGGTTCGCGGCGTGCACCGGGCCATCGTGCCGGAGATTGAAGAGGAGCCGGAGGAGCCAGAGCCCGCTAAGCCGGAGGTGAAGAACGATTCCGCCAAGGCGCTGGCCGACGAAGATGGCGCAGATGGCGCGCCTATCCCCTTAGGTGCCGAGGAGCAGCCCGATGCTGCCTTTGGCAGCCTTGTAGGTAAGCGCCTTTGGGATGCGATGACTGGCAAGCCACTGCCTGATGTCGATGAGGCTAAGGTGGCCGAACTCAAACCCCGTTACCACGTGATTCTTACGAAGCACATTGAGGAGCTCTTTGCTGAAGGGCTCGAAGATGGGCGGCAGGGCAAGGCCAAGATGGCCGCGAATAAACGCAAAGTCACTGGGCTACGCGGCACTGTGATTTCCTGGATTCCGCAGCAGCATGCCGACACGATCTACCGTTCGGGCTTTGATTCGGCCTCGGCCACCGATGCGACTAGCCGAGAGGCCATTCAGGGTAGCCTCTCAGAGTCCATCGAGGCGCTCTGTGCCCGGACCGATCTCCGGCTGTCAGAGCCTCTGCCAGCGAAGTTGGTACCCGTCTCAGGGGGTGGCGCTGGTGAGCCTCTGCAACTCGAGATGGCGGCCCAGCCGCAGGGTGCCCCTGCCGCGGCGA
>JBDLQX010000015.1:0-11738 GCA_039800345.1 Pseudomonadota bacterium
GTTGCGCTGATAGTCCGCATCCATAAAGACATACGACCCGGGCTGAATTTCGTTGTAGAGGCGGCTGGCAGATTCAAGCAAGAAACTTCCGGTGCCGGCACCGGCGATCGTGGGGCAGGCAAATCCGCGCGCCCGAAGGCCTGCCACTGTTTCCTCTACCTGTGCGCAGGCCTGGGCAATGGCCGCCCGTCGCTCCGATGGCAGCCGCAAGTGCTGGGCCGTACCGTGGTAGGCCTGTAGCCCTTGAAACGAGAGCCCCGGCATCTGGTGGATTGCCGCGATCAGTTCCACTGCGGGCGCCCCAGGTGCAATGCCACAGCGGCCCTGACCCACATCGATTTCGACAAGTACGTTGAGTACCTTGCCTGCCTGAGAGAAGGCCTCGTGCAGTGCCCGTGCATTGTCGATGTGATCCACACAGACCGTAAGGCGGGTCTTCTCCGATAACGCCAGTAGCCTTTCGATCTTGGCCTGCCCTACCACTTCATTGGAGACGAGGATGTCTGAAATACCCGCATACGCAAAGACCTGGGCCTCACTCACCTTCTGGCAGCAGATACCGACGGCCCCATGCTGAATCTGTAGCGCCGCCAGGGGCGGGCATTTGTGGCTCTTTGCGTGCGCCCGTACCCGTACGGGATGGCCTTGAACCGCCTCCATGAGGGTGCTTACATTTCGGAGCAGTGTGGGGCGGTCTACGATGAGGCTGGGCGTGTCGAGGGCCTGGAGGGGCAGCCCAACCCAGGAGGATGCTGTTTGTGTCGTCATAAACAAAGGGTCCTGTCTCCCCTTGGCATGATTTCTTGTGCCTCAGGGCTTCTCTTCTAGATGAAATCGGCGCAGTACAAACTTCTCGACCTCAAGAATACACAGGACAAGCACACCTGCGAGGGCTGCCTGCAGAAGTTGGACAAGGCTTAAGGGTGCTGAGCCAAACCAGGCCTGCATAAACGGTGCATAGGTGAAGACCAATTGCATGAGAACCACAAAGAAGAGTGCCGCCAGAACTCTGGGTGTGCCCTTCACCCCCGGGAGTGTGAACGAGGGCGCTTTCAGGTGACGCACGCTAAAGAGGTAGAAGATTTCCATGGCCACTAAGGTGTTGACCGCTACGGTTCGGGCTGTTTCCACGCTTGCACCCTGCGACAGCGAGAGGTAGTAGAGGCCAAAGACCCCGAGTACAAAGAGTAGAGAGACGAGCCCAATACGCCAGAGTAGAAAGGGCGAGAGCAGGGGGGCGCTGCGGCTGCGGGGTGGGCGTTGCATAACGCCCAACTCGGTGGGCTCGAAGGCAAGCACCATGGCTAGCCCGATCGAGCTCACCATATTCACCCAGAGAATCTGGGCAGGCAAAATGGGTAGTGCCACGCCAAAGAGTATGGCGGCCCCGACCGCCATCGACTCGCCACCATTGATGGGCAGCAGAAAGGTAATCACCTTGCGTAGGTTGTCGTAGACCGTGCGGCCTTCCTCCACCGCATGGGCAATCGAGGCAAAGTTGTCGTCGGCAAGCACAATCTGTCCGGCCTGCTTCGCGGCCTCGGTACCCTTTTGTCCCATGGCCACTCCCACATCGGCCTGCTTCAGTGCAGGGGCATCGTTCACGCCATCGCCCGTCATCGCCACGACCTCGCCGTTGGCCTGCAGTGCCCGTACGAGCCGTAGCTTGTGTTCAGGGCTTGCGCGGGCAAAGACCGCGGTGGTACGCACCACAGACTGCAGTGCCTGGTCGGTCAAGACCTCGATCTCTCCGCCAGTGAGCGCCGGCGCTGCCACCGACAGGCCCAGCTGTCCCGCAATCGCGGTGGCTGTCAGGGCATGGTCCCCTGTGATCATCTTCACCGCAATGCCGGCGGCCTGACACTGGGCCACTGCGGCAATGGCTTCGGCTCGTGGAGGGTCGATGATGCCCACAAGACCCATGAGGGTGAGGCCCTGGGTCACATGGGCCCGCTCAAGCGGGTCGGGGATGTGGTCAATGGTGCAACGTGCGAAGGCAAGCACCCGGCGGCCGGCTGCTGCCTCGCGGGCGATGGCGTGCTGCCAGTAGGCAACATCGAGAAGTGCGGTGGAGCCGTCGGCCTCAATCTGGTCGACACACATGTCGAGCACAGGCTCGGGCGCCCCTTTGAGTAGTACTTCGCAGCCTTGTGCATCGACGTCACCGTCGTATTCGGTCAGCGCGAGTGGGTGGGCGGTGGCCATGTACCGAAAATCGGATTCGAAGGGAATGGCGGCGCATCGCGGCCGGCGGGCAAGCAGTGCATCGTGGGTGATACCGGCCTTCATCGCCAAAGTGACAAGTGCGCCTTCGGTGGGGTCTCCGGAGAGCTGCCATTGGCCATGGGCATCTTGGAGTAATGCGGCATCGTTACAAAGCGCGGCCGTATGGAGCAGGGTCTTGAATGCCGTGCTGTGCTCCTCGTCGACCGCCTGCCCCGCTCCTTCGGAATCCGACATGGAACGAATCTCCCCCTCGGGTGCGTAGCCCACGCCGGTGACGGTAAATTGTTCGTGGCCAAGAACCACAGACTGCACCGTCATCTCGTTGCGGGTGAGGGTGCCGGTTTTATCTGAGCAGATGACGGTGACAGAGCCCAGCGTCTCGACGGCCGGCAGGCGCCGAATAACCGCACGACGCGCCGCCATACGCTGCACCCCAATGGCCAGCGTAATGGTCATGATGGCCGGAAGGCCCTCAGGAATGGCGGCCACCGCAAGGCCCACCGCAGCCAAGAACATCTCGTCTGCGGGCATGCCCATGAGCCAGACGCCATAGCCAAAAAGCAGTGTGGCCAGGAGCAGAATGGCAGCCGTAATCCATCGCGATAGTACTGCCATGTCACGGACCAGGGGGGTCTGATGGACCTCTACCGTCTCGAGCAGTCGGCCAATGCGGCCCATTTCTGAGTGCATGCCGGTGGCGACCACGATGCCCTTGGCCTGACCCTGCGTGACCAAGGTGCCTGCAAAGCCCATGCAGAATCGGTCGCCCAAGGGGGCCTCGCGGGCCACAGGCGCCTCATTCTTTGAAACCGGCACCGATTCACCGGTAAGTGCGGACTCGTCCACCTGGAGGTTGTGTACTTTTAAGAATCGCAGGTCGGCAGGAATACTGTCACCGGAGGCAACCAAGACCAGGTCGCCCGGCACGAGTTCTGCGGCAGCAATCTGCTGCTGGCGGCCATCACGCCAGACCAAGGCATGGGGCGCAAGCAGCCGGCGAATGGCCTGCAACGCGTGCTCGGCCTTTCCTTCCTGCAAGAGGCCGATCACCACATTGAAGACCACCACCGTGAGAATCACGGTCGCATCAATCAGGTGATCAATGAGTGCGGTGACGACTGAGGCTAGCAGCAAGACCTGAATCAAGACATTGTTGAGCTGCGCCAGGATGCGTCTGAAAAGCGTCGGGCCAGGGGCCGTAGACAGGGTGTTGGGTCCGTAGCGGGCGAACCGTGTTTCGGCCTCCGGCGTTGTGATGCCCAGGGCCCCCGACGCAAGCGCAGAGGCCACCGCTTCGACAGACTCGGCATGCCAGTCGGGTGCTGATGCATTTTGTGGGGGTTCGTGCTGGGCGGCTTCACCAGGGGCAGTTGTGCCATATGCCGTTGCGTCACCCGTGGGTGGGTTGGTCTGCTGCGGGGGGATGATGGGGTTACGGGCCACGGGTAAAGAGAAGAGGTCAGTAGAATCGGTCATTCTCTTATGAAACTTCCCCGTGTATTGCACGCCGAATGGCGTCTTCGTGTGGCTCTGGCCCTTGTCTGGATCACCCCAGGCTTCTGGGCTGTGAATTACTACGTCGCGCGAAAAGCCCCTGGCGAGATTGAGCCCCATATGCTGGCGCTGCTGCGCTGGGCCTTAGTGGCCTTAGCCTTGCTGTTACTTACGGGTGCGGAACTGCGGCAGCGTTGGCCACTGACCCGGGCAGAGGTGAAAGACGCCTTGATCATGGGTGCACTCGGAATGTGGATTTGTGGTGCCTTTGTCTATCTTGGCGGCCAGACCACCTCAGCGCTCAACATTGGGCTCTTGTATGCGCTTTCGCCGGTGATGATTGCGGCGGTGTCGGTCTGGGCCCTGGGCGAGACGTTTTCCCGGCGGCAGTCGGTGGGAGTGGTAATCGCCTTGGTGGGCATGGTCTGGATCGTCAGTCAGGGCCAGCTCACCAGAATCTCGGCCGATACGTTTCAGGTGGGTGACCTCTGGATTCTCGCGGCCACCATTTCCTGGACCATCTACTCGTTGCGGTTGAAGGCCGTGCCGAGCCGATTCTCGCCGATGGGCCGGCTGCTGATCATGACCTCTGGGGGGGTGTTGGTGCTCCTGCCGATGACAGCCATCGAGGCCTCGCTGCTGTCGGTCTGGCATCTGTCTGCTCAAGGCCTCTGGCTTGCTGTGCTGGCAGGCCTCTTTCCGGGGCTCTTGGCCTATGTGTCGTATTCGTTTATGCAGCGCGAACTGGGGGCTGCCCGCGCCTCCATGGTGCTTTACCTCGGGCCCCTCTATTCTGGGGTGATGGCCTGGGCCTTTCTGAATGAACCGCCCCACCTCTACCATCTGGTGGGTGGGGTGGGCATTCTGCTAGGCATCTATCTGGTTACTGTACGACGAGCTTCTTAACGGCGTCGACCATCTGGGTAATTTCAGATTCGCTGGCGGTAAAGGGCGGCGCAAAGGCTAAGGTGTCGCCGGTGAATCGCAGCAGCAGATCGGTCTTGAGTCCGCGCTCAAAGATCTCGGTGGCACGCAGCCCCGGTTTGCCTGCGATGGGCTCGAGATCGATGGCGCCCATGAATCCGATATTGCGAATGTCGGTAATGCCAGGGGTGCCTTTAAGGCTATGCAGGCCTGCCTCAAGCACGGTTGACAGATGCTGCGCCTTCTGGAAATGACCCTCTTCTGCATAGAGGTCGAGCGTTGCGTTGGCCACCGCGGCGGCCATGGGGTGGCCTGAATAGGTGTAGCCGTGGAAGAACTCAATCATGTGCTCGGGCCCGGTCATGAAGGCCTTCTGAATCTCGTCGCGTACGATCACGCCGCCCAAGGGCACAACCCCATTGGAGACGGCTTTGGCAAAGGTGATCATGTCGGGCTGTACATCGAAGTACTGGGCGGCAAAGGGCGTGCCGAGTCGGCCAAAGCCCGTAATCACCTCATCGAATATGAGCAGGATGCCGTGCTTGGTACAGATCTCGCGCAGCTTCTGCAGATAGCCCTTGGGCGGCACCAAGACGCCGGTGGAACCTTGTACCGGTTCCACAATCACGGCCGCAATCGATGAGGCATCGTGCAAGGCCACCAGTCGCTCGAGATCAAGTGCCAGTTCTGCGCCCCAGTTGGGCTGGCCTTTGGAAAAGGCCATCTGATCTAGATTCCAAGGATGGCGTAGGTGGTCGGTGCCAGGCATTAGCAGGGGCCCAAACATCTTGCGGTTGGCGGGAATGCCCCCTACGGCGAGGCCTCCGAGACCGACCCCGTGATAGCCCCGCTCTCGGCCGATCATGCGAAACCGCGAGGCCTCTCCCTTCATGCGGTGATACCCCAGAGCCATCTTAAGGGCGGTATCTACAGCCTCAGAGCCCGAGTTCACGAAAAAGACTTTTCCCATACCGGCGGGAGCCATGTCCGCAATACGCTGGGCAAGCTTTAAGGTCTGTGGGCTCGAGATCTGAAAGGCCGGTGCATAGTCCAGTGTCTTGGCCTGCTGGGTGAAGGCCTCCACAAGCTTGGGGTGGGCATGGCCGGCCGGGCAGCACCACATGCCCGAGAGGCAATCAAAGAGTCGGTGGCCCGAGGCGTTGGTGTAGTAGTTGCCTTGCGCCGAGACCATGGTGCGGTCCTCAGCTGTGGACTGAAAACGGCGGTTGGCCGTAAAGGGCAGCCAGGCGGCCGGCTGGCCAAGGGGCCCGTGGCTGCTGTGGTCAATCGTGAGGTCGGGGTGTAGGGCGGGGGTCTGGGGCGCGTTCATGGATCGGTGCCTTCCAAGCAAGAAGAAAAGGACGCAGTAAGAGGTGAGAGCAAGCGATGCGACCACCATACCAAGGCCCAGGGTCGCGGGCAAGCACTCGGATTTTGCGATGTCAGGCCTTGCTCTTTTTTCTACTTTAAAATATAATATTAAAACTGTATATGTAAAGGAGCTTCAAATGACTTCTTGGCGAATTGTGCGTGTGGTGGCGGGTTTCTTTATTCTGCTTTCGTTGCTCCTGGGCTACCCGTCGAGCCCTTATTTCGTGAGTGAATGGTGGCTGGCGTTCACTGCCTTTGTGGGTATCAATCTTTTACAGAGTGGGCTCACCCGTTGGTGCCTTATGGAGCAAATTCTGCGCAAGATCGGCGTGAAGTCGGGCGTTTAATTAGTACGCCGCGCGAAGGCCGGGCTAATCTGCGCGGTCGTCACGCTCAGTAGCGCCCACGCCTGCGAGAACTCAAGCATCTCCGCGAGGCGTTTCTGTCTTGAGATGAGCAGTTCGGCCTCGGCGCGTGCGAGGTCGCCGGTGGTCGTGATGCCCGCTAAGAGCCCGCGATGGGTGGCCTCTGCGTGCAACTCAGCCGCCTGAATCTGCGCCTTGGCAGCCGCAAGTTTCACCACCGAGGACTGTAGTCGCGCGTAGGCGGTGCTTACCTGCGACCGCAGTCGGCTCGCGATAGCCATGCTCAGCGCCTGGGCCTTACGCATCTCTGCCTCGGCCTGTGCCACCGACGCGGTAATGCCTCCCGAGGTATAGAGCGGCACCGACACCTGTATGCCTACCTTCTGTTCGTCTTTAATGTAGGAGGCGGTATCGTTCTCTCCTCTGCTTACGGAGGCATAGAGGTCTACCACGGGCGAGTGGTCTGCGTCTCGCTTCTCGCGTTCGAGTCGTGCAGCCTCTTCGTTAAGGCGGGCCGAGCGCAGCTCTGGGTTATGTGCTTCCACCACGCCAATAAGACCCCCACGGTTTAGCTCAGGAATGGGATTGGGCACCGCAGACTCCAGTGTGAGGGCTGCGGGTACCTGCGCGTTGGCGCCGGCATAGTCCGTTAGCCGATCCTCGGCCAGTGAGAGCCGCGCCTGCGCTTCGGAGAGTTCGGCCCAGCGCAGACGTTCTCGGGCGATCTCTAGGCCGAGGGCGTCCATGGTGGATTCCCCTGCCTGGACCTGGCTCTGGGCCTCAGTGCGAATGGCCGTCGCCCGTGACACCGCATCCCACGCTATCTGCAGGAGATCGCGGGCTGCGAGCACCTCGATCCAGGCCAGAAAGAGCTGGCCAAAGAGGGCATGGTCCGCAGCCTCTACCAGGGCGGAAGCCGCCTCAAAACGGGCGGTCGCCTGCTCCACTGCCTTTTGTTCGCGTTTGCGATAGAGAGGCTTCTTCAGCGTGATCGCGGCCTGATGGCCCGCGAAACTCCGCGCATTGTCGGAGACGCCCGCGATGGTTCGCGACTCTTCTCGTCGGTCGGAATAAAAACTCGTGGCAGATGCGGTCACACTCACCCCGAGTACCGCTACGGCACGCTGATATTCCTGCCAGGCTGCTTCTTTGGTTGCGACAGCAGCCAGGTAGTTGCCATCGGTTCCGCGGGCGGCCTCTAGGTGCTCAGATAACAGCCGAACCATCGTCTGCGTCTTTTCGGCGGACTCTGCTGGCGGCGGCTGGAGAAGGGTTGCAGTGAATAGCAAGAGCAGATGTGTGAAGGGCCGCGAAAGGCGTGGGTGCAGACCCATCGTTAGTGCTCCTTCACGGCGTGGGCGAGGCGATCGGAGAAGGGCTTCATGAGGTACTGCAGAAAGGTGCGCTCTCCGGTCTTGATGAGCACATCGGCGGGCATGCCCGGAATAATCTTGAGCCCGTTGAGTTTTTCAGACTCAGACGGATCGACCAAGACCTTTGCGAGGTAGTAACCCTCTGGATTACGCGTGTCCTCTGGGGTCTGGAATCGGTCGGGCGAGATCCATTCAATTCGTCCTGTAATCACCGGGGTACGGGTTGCCTCTAGGGCGCTAAACCGCACCTGGGCCGATGCACCCGGCAACACCTTATCAATGAGATGGGGACGCACCTGGGCCTCAATCGTGATGCGGGTCTCTACCGGCACGATGTCCATGAGCTTCGCACCCGCAATGACCACACCGCCTTCGGTGGTCACACCCACGCCCATCACGCGTCCCGTGGCGGGGGCACGAATCTCGGTGCGACTGAGTTCCCGCTCGGCAGCGGCGAGTTGGTCGGTAAGCCCCTGCTGTAGCGCTAAGGCCTCCTGCAGTTGCCGCTCCTGGTCTACCAGTCGGTTACGTGGGTAGAAGCCATCGGCGGCGAGAGCCCGAAGGTCGGGCAATATCTCTTCAAGCGCACCCGCGCGGGACTGCACTACGAGCAGTTGCGATAGCACCTGTGATCGGCTTGCCTGCTCCAGGCTGTCATCGAGTCTGAGCAAAAGCTCGCCGGCAGCGACCGTGTCTCCCTCTTGAATGAGCACCTCGGTAATCACACCGCCGCGCGGATGCTGCACGACCTTGCGACGCCCGTCGACCGAGACCATTCCTTGCGAGGGAACCGCGGCATCTAAGGGAACCAGCACCGCCCAGAGCACGAAACCGATGAAGAGAAAAAAGAGTATCCAGACTCCGCGTTTAATGGCTGCGTGCATGTTCTTGTTCCTTCTTTAAGGCGCGTCGAAAGGGAAGGACCTCGGAGGAGGGGCCTAAGGCATGGATCTGCCCTTCTTGCAGAATCATCACGCGGTCGGTGAGCAGTAAAACGGTGGGGTCATGGCTGATCAACACCAGGGTGCTATTCCATGACCGCAAGGAGGCGATCGCCGTGGCAAGGCATTGCCTGCCGTTGTCATCAAGGTTGGCACTGGGCTCGTCAAGCACGACCAATGACGGCTTTTGGAAGAGGGCGCGGGCCAGGCCAATAAGCTGGCGCTGACCGCCTGAAAGCATTGACCCAAGCTCTCCGATGGGCGTGTCATAGCCGCGGGGCAGGCCGAGAATCATGTGGTGGATGCCACAGGCGTTGGCTGCTTCAAGCACCTCTTCGGGGTTGCTGTTACTGAACCGCGCAATGTTCTCGGCCACGGTGCCGCTAAAGAGCTCGATGTCTTGCGGCAGGTAGCCAATCGCCGATCCCACGGCTACTCGGTCCATGGTGCGAATATCTGACCCATCAAACCGTAGGGTTCCCAGCTGTGCGGGCCAGATACCTACGAGCGCGCGTGCGAGCGTGGACTTCCCCGCAGCCGATGGCCCAAGAATGCCCAGCACTTCTTTGGGCCGCAGCGTGAAGCTCAGGCCTTTTAAGATGAACTTGCCGTTGGTTGGGGCGGCCACAAAAATATTCTCTGCGGTAAGGTGTCCCGCGGGCTTGGGAATCTCCATGCCGCGCACAGGCTCTGGGTAATCTGCCAATAGTCGATTAAGCCGCTGGGTGCTCACGATGGCCGAGAGGAATGTCTTCCAGTGGGAGAGCACGCCTTCAAGCGGGGCAAGGGCGCGGGTGGCTAAGATCGCGGCTGCGATCATCGCGCCTGGGGTCAGTTCCCCCTTAATCGCCAGCCAGGCCCCCAGGCCCAGTGCCCCGGACTGCAGCATGAGTCGCAGCACGCGAGTCAGGCCACTGGTGACTGCCAGGGTTGTTAAGGCCTCGCGCTGAAAGCTGCGGCCCTTGGCTTGTAACGCCCGCCACCGGGCGGCCAGAGCGGGGAGCATGCCAAGCGACTCAATCACTTCCACATTACGAAGCTGGCTTGAGGCCGCACCGTGGGCCGCCAGCGACCACTGGTTTGCCTGAGACAGCGGGGCCCGCGCCAGGTGTTCGGCGAGAACTGCGGTCACCAGCAGGATCGAGGCCCCGATAAGAACGAACCAGCCCAATACAGGATGCAACAGAAAGATGGTGACCAGGAAAATGGGCAGCCAGGGAAGGTCTAAGAAACTCTGTAACCCCGGTCCCCCGAAAAACTGCCGGAGTTGTTGCAGATCCCAGAGCGGCTGGCTAGGCTGGTTGCTCGGGGCCCGCAGCTGTTGGGTGAACATGGCGCGGTAGACGCGGGGCGAGAGGTTGTCTTCGAGTGCCTCACCTAGGCGCGCCAATACGCCGCTACGCACGCCTTCCAACAGACCCGTAACCACAAAGAGCCCAAAGACAAGTGCGGTAAGTGCTACCAAGGTCGCAGTGCTCTGGCTAGTCAGCACCCGGTCATAGATCTGCAGCATGTAGAGGGCGGGCGCAAGGTAGAGAAGATTGATCACGCCAGAGAAGACGGCGACGGCGCCGAGCGGACTTTTGTACTTCATGACTGCGGTATAGATGTCCCCTGTGCTGAGTTCCCGGAGCGGAGGAACCGCCACCCCTTTCGGGGTGGCGTTGTTGTCGATCGTTGACATAGCGAGGCGAGCCCGAGGTTGTTGTTGGATCTGCAGTCTGAAGTCAACGGCCGCGCGGGCCTGCTCGAAACGGTTGGAATCTGCGGTGTCTGCGGGCTATGTGCTTAGACCACTTGCGCGCAGCGGCTGAAACCGCTTCGATCGATAGGCGGTTTGTCGTGTGCGTGGGGTAAGGACCAGCTGCCAGAGCTGCCCTTGACGGGACCGAAAGTAGCCCGCACATCCAAGAAGGTAGTAGGACCACATGCGATAAAAACGTTGGTCGTAGTGCTTGGCAAGATCGGGCCAGGCCTCTGTGAAGTTCTTGTGCCAGGCCATCAGGGTGCGGTCGTAGTCTTGGCCGAAGTTGTGCCAGTCTTCAATCACCCAGTGGCCTTCCAGCGCAGACGTGATTTCTGTAGCCGAAGGAATTTTTCCATTGGGAAAGATGTATCGATCAATCCAGGGGTCGGTACGGGCGGTCGTGGTGTAGCTGCCGATGGTGTGCAGCAGGAAGATGCCTTCAGGATTGAGTACGTTCTTCGTGATCCGAAAGTATTCGGCGTAATTTTTGTCGCCAACATGTTCAAACATGCCAACAGAGACAATCTTGTCGAAGGGCTCGTTGAGGCTTCGATAATCTTGCAGCCGAATTTCTACGGGCAGACCATCACAGGTTTTTTTCGCGAGGGCCTGCTGCGCCTCAGAGATCGTGAGGCCGACGACGCGGGTACCGTAGTAACGCGCCGCGTGCGCGGCCAGGCCGCCCCAACCGCAGCCGATGTCGAGCAGACGCTCGCCGGGCTGGAGATCGAGCTTCTGGCAGACCATGTCGAGCTTATCTTGTTGGGCCTGGGCCAGGTCGTTGGTGTTCTCCCAGTAGCCGCAGGAGTAGATCATGGCCGGGTCAAGCATGCGCGCAAACAGGGTGTTGTCGATGTTGTAATGCCGGTGGGCAACCTCGCTGGCGCGGCTTACCGTTTGCAGATTGACAAGTCGCGTTCGCAGTATTCCCAGAAGCGCCAATAGGCGGGCGCTACCACGTATGTTGGTATCAAGATCGATAGACAAAAGTCGCGTAATGCATTGGTCGAGGGCCTCGCAGTCCCAGTGCCCATCCATGTAGGCTTCGCCCAGGCCCAGAGACCAGCTGCGAAGTACCCTGTCGATCAGGCTAGGGTCGTGAATCTGGATGTCGTGCGCACGAGGACCGTTGATTTGAATATCCGCTGCAGCCAGAACATCGCGAATAATCTTTGGGGTCTTGGGGCTTGTGGTGGGTGCCTCGTGTGCGTTATGCGCTGTCTGTAGGACATTTGTTCTGTCCATAAAAAGCTCTCCTCGCCATATGTCTCCCAGGGAGACGGTGGCGAGAGCCTAG
>JBDLQX010000016.1:0-2619 GCA_039800345.1 Pseudomonadota bacterium
AGATGGGCGGCGATCTGTGCGCCCATCACGCCCGCTCCGAGAACGGCCACGCGAGGAAACTGTGGCAGGCGAGTGCTGGTCATGGTTCGAGTCCTTTGGTGTTTTTTCTTCCGTTGTGCCAATGCAGGGGACCACCCCGAAAGGGCGCAAAGCCCGTGCCGAAGACCACCCCCGCGTCTGCGAGATCGGCATCGGCCACAAGCCCCGAGGCAACAAGTTCTTGGGTACGGGCGACCAACGGTGCAACCAATTCTTCGGCCAAGGTCCGGGCTTGATCTGAGACCGGCCCCTGATGCACACGTGGCAGATTGCCTGGACCGGTGGCCTTTCCATCTTTCCAGTGGTAGAAGCCCTGGCCGGTTTTCTTGCCGAGATGTCCTGCATCGACGCGTTCTTGCAGGCAGCGCGGAACCGTGGCGATCGCCGCATGGGTGCCTTCTGGTTTGGTGTTGGGGGAGGACTGGTCCGCGGTGTTATGGGACTGCCCCGAGGGATGCTCCGCTGCCAGCGACCGGCCCGCGGCCACGGCAATATCGAGCCCCACCGTGTCGGCAAGTGTGAGTGGCCCCATCGGCATACCAAAGTCGAGTAAGGCCTGATCAATCTCAGAGGCCGAAAGCCCGTCATCCACCTTGCGCATGGCGGCGAGCATATAGGGCGCAAGCACCGCATTGACCAAGAACCCTGGCGCACTCTTCACCGGCAGGGGCAGCTTATCAATGGCGCGAACAAACTGCATTGCCCTCTGCAGCGTGCTGCGGTCAACGCCGTCGGCCTCCACCACCTCGACCAGGGGCATCATGGCCACGGGGTTAAAGAAATGTACGCCCACCAGCCGCTCGGGCCGTTGCATGACAGAGCGCAGATCCTCCAGTCGCAGGCTCGAGGTGTTGCTGGCAATGACTGCATCGGGCCGTGCACGTTTCTCGATATCGCGCAGTAGGCCATGCTTGGCATTGAGGTCTTCAAAGATGGCTTCGAGAATGAGATCGGCATGGGCCATGCCGTGGCCCTCGGGGTCGGGCATGAGGCGGTCTTGCGCGGCGCGCCGAACATAGGGGTCACGCAGGCGTTTCGCAAATGAGGCCTGGGCCCGGGCCAGTGCAGGCTGTATGCGGTCGATTCCTTGGTCTTGCAGTGTTACCTTCAAGCCCCGCAGTGCGCACCAGGCGGCAATGTCGCCGCCCATCGTACCCGCACCGATAACATGAACATGCGTCGGTGTCTGGTTGGCGCGTGCGCTACCGTCGGTCGGTACGCCGCCTTCAGCGGGCGCCTTCCCCAGTCCCTTCAAACGCTCTTGCAGAAAAAAGACCCGTACCAGGTTGCCCGCGGTGGGCGACCGCACGATCTGATCGAGGAGCGCCGGCGCCTGTAAAGCATCGCCATCGGTCTTCTGCCAGAGGTCGATCAAGGCGTAGGGCGCGGGGTAATGGTCTTGCCGTGCTTTGCGCGCCACCTGTTTACGGGCCATGTGGGCCACGATCGGTCGCATCAGACCGAGGTTCATCAAGGCCTTCAGCCCCGAGGCGCGGGCTGCGGGCCTTCCCGACAAGACAAGACCTCGGGCCGAGTCGTGCATGACACGCGGGGCCACCGCCAAGTCGACCAGCCCCATCTTTTTGGCGCGCCGTGCATCGAGGCTCTTGGCCGTGAGCATCATGTCTAAGGCGGCCTGCGGTCCAATAAGTCTGGGCAGGCGTTGCATACCGCCCCAGGCCGGAACAATGCCCAGCAAGACTTCGGGCAGCCCCAGGCGGGTACCGGGCGTATCGACCGCAATGCGATAGCGACAGGCCAACGAGAGCTCCAACCCACCACCGAGGCAGACACCATTAATCAGCGCGAGGGTGGGGTAGGGAACGGCCGCTAGTCGATTAAAAAGGGTCCATCCCCTTTCCACCAGCGCAATCGCTTTCTCTGGCGTCGTAAGGGTCTTGAATTCCTCGATATCCGCGCCAGCGACAAAGCCTGAGTCTTTGCCCGAGGCGAAGATCAGGCCCGCAGGCGGCGCCTTCTCAAGGTAGTCGAGAATCTGCCGCAGTTCGTCAAGCACCACAGCCGACAAGGTATTGAGCCCGGGGCCCTGGGTCTGCAGCGTAGCCCAGAGAATTTTTGTGTTGCGACTGTCGGGCGAAAGGGCCCAGTGCTGAAGGTTCATTGCACCGCCTCCAATAAAGCCGCACCACCCAGACCGCCCCCAATACAAATCGCTGCCATGCCGCGGGCCGGCGGGCCACCGGTGTTTTGTTCTAACGATTTTTGGTGGAGGCTGTGGGCCAGGTGCAATACGATTCGTGCACCCGAGGCACCCACTGGATGGCCGATGGCCACCGCGCCTCCGTGGACATTGAGCCTGCCCTCGTTGAGCCGACCGAGTGCGGCAACGCCCAATTGCGTCTCGCAATAGGCGGCATCTTGCCAGGCCCGCAGGCAGCCCAGCACCTGGGCCGCAAAGGCCTCGTTGATCTCCCACTGGTCGATGTCGTGCAGGCCCAGGCCATGTCGGGTGAGTAGCGGGGTGGCCGCATGCACCGGCCCGAGCCCCATCTCGGCAGGATCAAGACCCGCCCAGTGCAGATCGATAATGCGGGCGATGGGTGCAAGCTGATACTTCGC
>JBDLQX010000017.1:0-5559 GCA_039800345.1 Pseudomonadota bacterium
TCTGGGCCTTCGACATGAGCTACATGCTCTACGGTGCGCTCTTCATGATGTCTGGCGCCTATGCGCTGTCGCGCGGTTCCCACGTACGTGGCGATTTCATCTATCGCAAGTGGAAGCCCACTACCCAGGCGCGTCTTGACCTGGTGCTCTACATCTTTTTCTTCTTCCCGGGAATCTTTGCCATGGTCTACACAGGGAGCCAGTATGGCTTCACCTCGGCAAGCATCCAGGAGTCTAGTGTCAACAGCCCGGCAGGTATCCCTGTCTGGCCCTTAAAGCTCGTGATATTCGTCGCAGGTGTCACCCTCGCGTTGGGGGGAATCGCCGAAGTCATGCGCTGCATTGTCTGTATTCGTGAGGGGAAATGGCCCTCCCGCGAAGGCGATGTAGAGGAGTTGGAAGTCATTCTGCTGCAAGAACATGGAAACAAGGACGCGAAATGAGTGATCCCGTTATTGCCCTGGTCATGCTGGGGCTGTTTATCCTCGTAATTTTTCTTGGGTTCCCGATTGCTTTTACGCTCATGGCCATGGGCATTGGCTTTGGCATGTATGCCTATTGGGATCCTAGCGCGGCTGTTCTGGAGAACCGTATTTTTTATCTCTTCGTTCAAAACACCTTCAGTGTGATGAACAACGATGTGCTCATTTCCATACCGTTATTTTTGTTTATGGGATACATCATTGAGCGGGCCAATATTCTCGACCGGCTTTTCCTCAGTCTTCAGGTTGGGCTAAGGTTCCTTCCAGGCTCCATGGCGGTGGCTGCGCTCGTCACCTGCGCCCTCTTTGCGACTGCCACAGGTATTGTGGGCGCGGTGGTTACCCTCATGGGTCTCATCGCACTGCCAGCCATGTTGAAGGCAGGCTATGACCAGAAGCTCTCCAGTGGCGTGATTGTTGCAGGCGGAACACTAGGCATCCTCATTCCGCCTTCTATTCTGCTGATTGTCTATGCGGCCACAGCCAGTGTCTCCGTGGTAAAGCTCTATGCGGCGGCGCTCATCCCAGGGTTTTTGTTAGCTGGGCTCTATTTGGTCTATGTGATCACACGGGCGGTCATCAATCCCTCGCTCTGCCCCAAGCCCAAGGATGTCACAAGCTACACCGTGCTTGAGAGCGCGCTGATGGTACTCAAGGCATTCGTACCTTTGTTCGCATTGATCATGGCGGTTCTCGGCAGCATCTTGTTTGGTCTGGCCACCCCGTCAGAGGCGGCAGCGATGGGGGCACTGGGCGGCATCATTCTGGCGGTACTCTATAAGGCATTTACGTGGGGTCGTCTCCGTGAGTCGGTCTATCTCACGGCGCGGACCACGGCCATGGTCTGTTTTCTTTTTGTGGGCGCGGCCACCTTCTCGTCTGTGTTCTCCTACCTAGGGGGGGAGCACATCGTGAAAGACGCCATCATGGCGCTCGACCTCACCCCTGTTCAGTTTCTGCTGCTCGCCCAACTCATCATCTTCATTCTGGGCTGGCCCTTGGAGTGGTCCGAGATCATTGTGATCTTTGTGCCGATCTTCTTGCCGCTGCTGCCGCTTTTTAATGTCGACCCGATTTTGTTTGGCATTCTCATTGCCATTAACCTGCAGACGTCGTTCCTTACGCCTCCGATGGCTATGTCTGCCTATTATTTGAAAGGTGTGGCACCGAAGAATCTGGAGCTCTGGACGATCTTTAAGGGCTGCTTCCCGTTTGTGGCGATTGTGATTCTTACCCTGGCGCTTACCTATATTTACCCCAGCCTTGTTACTTATCTGCCTGACCAGTTCTTTGGCCAGGCCGAGGAGATTCCGTACGATCCGAATGATGAGTCGATCGTTGATCCCAGCATCTTTAAGAGCTTGTAGTGTCTGAGGTCAGGCCCACTGCAGAATTTCTGGCCAGCGACTGGCGCTCTGCGCTGGCCTCTGGCCGGCTGGATATTCGGCAGGGGCTCACGGCGCATGCGGCGTTTGTAGACCAGGCAGATGAGGCAATTCTTGCCTTCGTGACCACGGGTGAGGACGAGCTGAATGCGCAGATTGAGAAGCTTGAGGCGGTGAAGCAGGCAGGGCAGGAGCCCGGTGCGCTCTTCGGGGTGCCTGTGGGTCTGAAGGACATCATCGATACCGAAGATTTTCCGACCTGTTACGGCAGCCCCATCTATGAGGGCCGTTACGCTATTGCCGATGCTACGATTGTGCGTCGGCTCCGATTGGCGGGCGCCGTGGTGCTCGGTAAGACCGCCACGACCGAGTTTGCGACCTTTCATCCCGCAGAGACCCGTAATCCGCATAACCTAGACCATACGCCGGGTGGATCTTCCAGTGGGTCTGCTGCGGCGGTAGCGGCAGGCTTCGTGCCTGTGTCTATCGGTACCCAGACGAACGGGTCGGTGATTCGTCCGGCCTCGTATTGCGGCGTTTATGGCTTCAAGCCGAGCTTTGGGCTCATTCCTCGAACGGGAGTCTTCGAAACCGCACCATCGCTCGATCAGATCGGGTTCTTCGCACGCAGTCTCGAAGACATTGCCTGCATCGCCCAGGTGGTGGCAGGGGACGATGGTCATGACCCCGCGACGAAGGGGCGTTCGCCGCATCGGTTTTACGATATTTGCTGCCAGGAGTTTCCGATCAAGCCCCGGTTTTGTTTCGTGAAGACGCCATGGTGGGACTCGGTAGAGTCAGATGCACGCGAGGCCTATGAGGCCTTTATCGACCTTATGGGCGCAGAGTTAGACGTGCTGGTGCTGCCCGATATTGTGACGAAGGCCGTAGACTGGCATGCCCAGATTTATGAGTCTGAGCTTGCTGCAGCACTTTCTCGTGAGTGGCTACATCATCGGTCTGATTTGAGCCCGGCCTTAGAGACGCGTCTTGCCAAAGCCCAGGACTTTAAAGCGGTTGAGTACCTCAATGCCCACTCGCGCATTGGTCATGTTACAGGGGCCTTTGGCGAGTTTTTCGACCAGTACGATGCCATTCTCTGCCCCGCAGCACTCGGCACAGCACCCAGAGGCCTTGCTTCTACGGGCAATCCCATCATGCAGACCGTCTGGACCTTTGGGGGTCTTCCCTGCGTGAATCTGCCGTTTCTTACGGGCGCCAATCAACTGCCACTGGGTGTGCAGGCGGTTGGGGCCTTTAGCCAGGACGGCCGACTGCTTCGGGCGTTACGTTGGCTCGTGAAAGAATTTGATCAAAGGAGTGCTGCACTATGACCACCGAGACCAAAAAAGACGACGCCGTCGGGCGTACGGTACAGACCAAAAAGACAAAGATTGGCGGCCTGATTGGGCTTGTGCTTCTTTTGGCCTTCTTCACCCCCTATGTGGTGAAGCTGCCACAGATCGACATCACCCTGATCTTAATTGGGGGGATGATCCTCGCCGTAATCGATTTTTATAGCGAACACGGTTAGTTATACCGCCCCAACCCGCGCAGTACGGGCCCCGAGGTAGCGCAGAATCACCAGCGCTGCCACGCCTAGGGCCATCACCCAGAGCGAAATATGCACCGCCTCTTTGCTGGCGGCGTAACTGATGCTTGAGTAGGCGAGGTAACCACAGGCCAGGCAAAACACCAGTGGTGTTATCGGATACAGAGGCACCCGAAAGATTTCTGGCTGCGAACTACTGCCTAATGGGTCGCGCCACCGGGCGATAAAAAGCGACACCCCAACAAGAAACAGAAAGCTCCAGAATACGGGGGCGGTGAACTCCACCATAGCCTCAAAGCCATCAGCCTGAAACGCGCCAAAGAGAATAAGCGCGAGACTAATGGCGGCCTGTACGAGGTAGCTGGTAATGGGCGCGCCTCGCTCGCCCTGCCAGTGGCTCAGACCCCGCAACGCGTTCCAGTCTTTGCCCAGAGCATAGTTCGTGCGCGCACCAACGATCATCGTGGCGTTAATACTCGTGAGCGCTGCGATAGCAACCATCAGGCCCAAGGCCTTTTCGGCCCAGGGGCCCACGAGGATGCCCAAGACATCGGCCCCGGCGGCCTTACTCCCGGCAAGCCCGGAGAGCCCAAGGCCCCAGAGCAGCGCGATATTCACCAAGAGGTAAATACCGGTGATGATGGCCAGACTGATGACAAGCACCCCCACGATTGCTCGCGGCCCGCCCTTGACTTCGGAAGAGATATAAGCAGCCTCATTCCAGCCCCCAAATGTGAGCAGTACAAAGACCATGGCGAGCCCCAAGAGGCCCAAGGGAGGCGAGGTTGCAAAGGCGGTCGTAGGAACCGTCTCTGGTGTCGCCGCAGAGAATCCCGCCACTACAATGGCGAGCAGCCCCACAAGTTCCAACACAATCAGGGCGGTCTGAATGCGTGTGGAGGCCTGTAGCCCCACAATATTGGTGACCGTGAGCACCACGACAATGCCGAAGGCCCAGAGTGCAGAGGAATACTCTCCGAGGCTAAAGACTTTGGACATGTAGTCGCCAAAGACAAAGGCCAGAAGCGCAATGGATCCGGTATTGATCACCATGGCCTTCGCCCAGGCGTATAAAAATGAGAGGTCTTTACCGTAGGCCTTGGTAAGAAAGTGGTAGTCACCGCCTGCGTGCGGATAGCGGGTGCAGAGCTCGGCGTAGCAGAGGGCGCCCGCCAGGGAGATCAGGGCACCAAAGATCCAGACGGCCACCAGCCAGCCGGCATCTTGGGTTATACCGGCCACCATGCTGGGGGTCTTGAAGATCCCGGCCCCCACGACAATGCCCACGACAATGGCAATGGCTCCCAGCGGCCGTAAGACCTTCTGCGGCTCCGCGGTGATTCCTGCTAATGACTCAGTGGCCATACAAGACCTTTGTGTGCGAATGAGAGAGAAAAAGAGGGGGCGTGGCTAACCCTGCGGCTTACTGCCGCTGGCCCGAGACTTCAAGGGGCGTGGCGGTGGTGACCAGCTGGCCCGTGAGTTGCCCCCCTTTAACCGTGGCGGTTACGGCGATCTTGGATTTTTTGTCGCCTGTCGGGTACTCAAACCGCATTTCGGCACCCGACATATGGCCCGACTCGATGGGAAGGGTCTGACCGCCAACGGAAATCGTGCCTTCGATCTTTTGATTTTTCTGAACCAATTTAAGCTGGGCAGGCTTTGGCTGGCCGGGGATCTTGAGCGACCAGTTGCCCTCTACCCGGGCCGGCACCACCCAATAAAAGCCACGTGCCACCGACGTCTGGATGGTCTGGTCGGGTTCCCAGTCGCCCATATCAAAGGAGTGGGAGACCACCCGGGTACCGGGCTTCATCTTCTGAATGATGGGCTTGAGTCTCAGATTGAGATCGGGCAGCAGATAGAGGGTTACCACATTGGCCTGCGAGAAGTCTTCGATAAAAATGTCGCCACGAATGATCTTGACCTTCCCGCCCACGCCGGCACGCTCTGCATTGCGCTGGGCCAAGGAGGCCATATCGGGGTTGAACTCGATCCCTACAGCCCGTGCACCGAACTGCCGGGCTGCGGCGATGGCGATTTTTCCGTCGCCGGCGCCCAAGTCATAGACCAGATCGTCTGACGAGACATTGGCCGTGGCGAGCATCTTGGTCACCATCTCATCGGGGGTGGGCACCCA
>JBDLQX010000018.1:0-3072 GCA_039800345.1 Pseudomonadota bacterium
GCCGGGCTGCGGCGATGGCGATTTTTCCGTCGCCGGCGCCCAAGTCATAGACCAGATCGTCTGACGAGACATTGGCCGTGGCGAGCATCTTGGTCACCATCTCATCGGGGGTGGGCACCCAGATGACGTCTTTACCGTCTTGCCCTACCGAGGGCTTGTATCTGTCATCGCCATACTGCTGGGCCGAGGCGCCGCTGTTGGCAAGCACGAGTATTGAGACAAACAAACCGCTAAGAAGGCTTCGAAAGACAGGGGCGTGCATGAAGGATCCTTTAAGGGGAGGGATAATGACAAAGAATAGAAGGGTATCGCAATCCTGGCGGGAGGATGTTTGGACGCAATTTTTCTGGTAACTGCACCTTTTTTTTTACTGGTGTTGATGGGGTATGTGGCCGCACGCGCAGGGCTGGTGCCGTTATCGGCTATTCCAGGGCTCAATAGTTTTGTGCTTTATTTTGCTGTTCCCTGCATGCTTTTCGAGTTTGGGGCCAAGACGCCTTTTGAAAAATTAGTAGATCCCCGGGTGGCCCTTGTCTATGGCATGTCGGCCGTTGTCTTGGTGGCGGTCTCGGTGGTCTTGGCCCGGCGAAGCGGTCTATCCATAAAAGATGGGGCCTTCGGTGCGATTACGGCAGCCTTTCCGAATGCGGGTTTTATCGGTGTGCCCCTTCTTGTAACCCTCATGGGGCCGCAGGCCGCAGGTCCGGTCATTTTGATGATTGCCATTGATATGATCTTTGTCTCCTCAGGATGCCTTGCCCTGGCGGAGTCTGGTCATACGGGCGGTGCCTGGGCCACGCTGCGTTCCTCCCTGAAGGCGATTGTCCGTAACCCTATGCCGATTGCGATCGTTGCCGGTGCGATCTCTTCATGGCTGGGACTCTATCTCTATGGGCCACTCGCGCAGCTGGTGGGATTCTTAAGCAACGCCGCCTCCCCTGTGGCCCTATTTACGATTGGTGCGGTGCTCTGGCGCTCGGCCGTCTATGCCCAGCGGGCTGACTTTCAGCACCAGCCCTACCTGGATGTGGTGGTCTTGAAGCTCCTGGTCCACCCATTGATGATCTGGGGTCTGGGCCTCGGTCTTGTCGGGATGGGCTTTGGCCCGGATCCCTTCACCTTGGCGGTGATGGTCCTCTGCGCTGCACTGCCTTCAGCGAGCAATGTCTCCTTGCTGGCAGAGCGGTTTGGTGCCGACAATAGCCGCATTGCCCGGATTATTCTGGTAACGACGGTGACCTCGTTTTTTAGCTTCTCGGTCGTGGCCTGGATGCTTGGTGTGGAGGTCTGACAGGACCGACAGGGGTAGAGCGTTATGGTGGGGCGTGAGTCTGTGAAAATGAAAACATCGACAAGGCGGGGGGAGGCTAGTTGGCGATAGATACTGAACGGCGGCACATCCTCAGGCGGGGCCTGGGGCTAGGTGGCTTAAGTCTGGGTGCGCGTATTGGGCTCGGTGCGGGCGGATTAGGTCTGGCCGCGGGCGGGCTCATTCCGTCGGTACGTGCCTTTGCAGATTCGGTGGATGATTTCATTCGTGGCCCTGATGTGCCGGACATTCGACCCGAGCGGCTCTCTGAGCGTGTCTATTACCTGTACTCCAAGGACGGATTTCCTACCCCGGAGAATAAGGGGGTCATGTGCAACATCACCTTTGTGGTGACCCAGGCGGGCGTGGTGGTGCTCGATAGCGGCGGGTCGGTGCAGATTGGCGAGATGGCCTTGCGCATGATCAAGACCGTCACGCCCAAGCCGGTGGTGGCGGTCTTTAATTCGCATTACCACGGAGACCACTGGCTCGGTAACCATGCCTTTGTCAATGCCTATGGCCAGGATCTCCCAATCTACTCGTTGGCTGAAAACATGCGGATCGTGAAGGGTGTGGAGGGTAGCCTCTGGCATCGACTGATGGAGCAGTGGACCAACCAGGCCACCCTGGGCACGAAGATTGTTCCGCCCAATCGTGTCGTTGACCATGGCCAAGAGTTCTCTTTTGGGGATACCCGCCTGCGTATGCATTTTTATGGCAAGGCCCATACACCCTGCGATCTCTCCGTCGAGATCGTGGAAGATCGCGTTACCTATGTGGGCGATGTGGCTATGCAGAACCGTATCGCTAATATCGACGACGGTTCGTATCCCGGAACCTTTAAGTACTACGAAGGCCTGCGTGCCAACACACGTAACGCCAAAGACCAGCTCTGGCTTCCCGGTCATGGCCGTCCGGGCAGAGACCTTCTTGACGACTACGGAACCCTGCTCTCCGGAATCTGGGAGACGTGCTTAAAGGCCGTGGAAGATGGAAAAGACCTGTCTGCTGCCAAGACGCTGGTGCTTCAAGATCCGCGTGTCCGGTCTCGGGCCGCACGTACAGCGGGCTTTGAGAGCAACATAGGGAAGTACACGAGTCTGGCCTTTCTAGAGGCCGAAAAACTCGCCTTTTAGCGGCAGCGGCTTGGATGATGCCCGATAAGCCGAAGGCTTCTCAAGGACTATCTGAATCGCCCTGACCGCTGCCTTGCGCGGGAGTCGCAGCGCCCGAGCCCTTCACTGCGGGCCGCTGCTTCTTTCTCCGCAATCGCATGATGACCGCGATACGCCAGAGTCCGATGGTGAGCAGATAGGAACCAAGAGAGCCCACCACGGCAAAGATCGTTAGCCCGAGTAACCAGGGCTTTATGATGTCTCCCACCTTATGCCACTGGGAGATGCTTTCAGGCTCAATGGGGAGCATGCCGCCTTCGAGGGCGGCCATAGAGGCGGGGTCTATCGATTGTCCGAGTACAAGCGTTCCGACCTGATAGGCGAGGATATAGACGGGCGCGTACGTGAAGGGGTTTGTAACCAAGGTACTGAGCACCGCGACCGGAATGTTTCCGCGGAAATAAATGGCAGTAAAGACCGCACCTACGCTCTGGAACACCGGGATGATGAAGCCCCAGAAGACACCGATGGCAACACTCTTGGGTACGGTCTTGCGGTTGAACTGCCAGAGCCAAGGCTGATGGAGTATGGGCCCCATCCACCGCAACAGCCGACTCGAATGAATCGACTCGGGGGCGGGCAGCCATC
>JBDLQX010000019.1:0-22946 GCA_039800345.1 Pseudomonadota bacterium
CGTTACCGCGACTGGCAGCACCGCCAGGCCAACCGACTAGAGCCCGAGGCGCAGTGGGCCCACGGGGCAGAAGTGATGTTTCTGGGGCAGCCCTGCATGCTCTCGCTCACGCCAGATTTACAAAATGTCGTCTGGAATGCCCAAGAGGCGCGCCTGATGCTGCCTTTGTCGCCCCATTCCGCCCCCGATCAGGTGCGTGACCGGGTGCATGGGTGGATGCAGTCGCAGGCCAAAGAGATCCTCAACGAGCGGCTCAACATCCTGGCTGACCGATCCGGTAGGCGGTATGCGCGCTTCTCGCTCACGCACGCCCGCACCCGATGGGGGAGTTGCACGCAAGATGGCCATATTCGGCTCAACTGGCGCCTGATTCAATTTAGCCTGCCCGTGATCGACTATGTTGTGGCCCACGAACTCGCCCACCTACGGGCCATGGACCACAGCGCGGACTTCTGGCAAGAAGTCGAACAAATACTGCCCGGCTACAAAGAAGCGCAGTCTCAGTTAAAGGGCGTGACGCTCGAGATCTGAGCCGCCAGGGCCTGATACTGGGCCACGCTTACCTCCTCGGGCCGCTGCGTGGGCAGCAGGCCCACTGCCTGAAGATCTAACCGATCCCCATAGGGTGCCAAGGTGTTGCGCAGCATTTTTCGCCGCGCCGAAAAGGCCTGGGTGACTAACTGAGAAAAGACACGGTCATGCACCAGCGTGCGAGCCGCAGCCGGCAGAGGCCGCATCGCCACGATGGCCGACTCCACCTTAGGCGCTGGTACAAAGGCACCGGCTGGCACCCGCAAGAGGCGCTCCATGGTGTAGCGGGCCTGCAGCATCACCGAGAGTCGGCCATAGACCTTCGACCCAGGCGCGGCCACCATGCGGTCTACCACCTCTTTTTGGAGCATGAATGTCTGATCTTGAACCTGATCAGCCAGCGGCATCAGATGAAACAAGAGGGGCGTGGAAATGTTGTAAGGCAGGTTACCCACGATGCGCAGCCGCTGCCCTGCGGCCTGCGCAAGCGCAGAAAAATCTACCGTCAGCACATCCTGAGCGATGAGGTCTAACGCCTCAGGCGCAAACCGGGCACGCAGTCGAGGCAGCAGATCTTGATCGAGTTCAATAGCGGTAATACGGCCTGCCGCCGCAATCAGCGGCGCGGTGAGGGCCCCCTGCCCGGGACCAATCTCAATCAGGCTCTGGCCTGGGCTGGGCCGGATCAGATCAACAATGCGCCGGATAATGCCTGGGTCATGCAGAAAATTCTGCCCAAACCGCTTCTTTGCAATATGGTCACCGCCCACCGCAGATTTCACTGCGCGCGAATCTCCACATAGCTGTTTGCCCGTACTTCCCGCATCCAGTCCGACACGGCCTCTGTGAGCTTTCGCTCCCGAAGGGCAAGCCTTGCCGAGACCCGCAGTCGGTCTTGAGACAGCGGCTCTCTACGACGCTCAAGCAACTCAATGAGATGAAAGCCAAAGACGGTACGTACCGGGGCACTGACCTGCCCCACCGAGAGTTCATTGAGTGCTCGTTCGAATTCAGGTACCAGGTCTCCGGGATAGGCCCAGTCAAGTAGCCCGCCCTTGCCCGCAGACCCAGGGTCTTGCGAGAAGTCTCGGGCAAGCTGATCAAAGGCATCTCCTACCGAGAGCCTCTGTCGGAGCTCCTGGGCCCGACGTAGGGCGCGCTCTTCAGACATCTGTCCATCGACCCGAATCAGAATGTGGCGGGCCTTATGCGCAGTGACGAGAGGCCCCTGTGAGACCGATCGCCGGTCTTCGAGTTGCACCAGGTGATACCCATTAGGGCTCTGTAAGGGTCCTGCGAGGCCACCAGGCGTAAGCGATGCTACTGCCTTCACAAACAAGGAGGGAAGCCTATCGGCGGGGCGCCACCCAAGGCTGCCCCCCTCTGCCGCGGCCGCTCCCTTCGAATGCGTGCGGGCCAACTCGGCAAACGAGGCGCCTTTCTTAATCTCTGTAGCCAGGCGCTCAGCCAGTGCCAAAGCCGCTGCACGGACCTCTTGCGAGGCGTCTTCGGCCACCGGAATCAGAATCTGTGCAAGCCGTAACTCCTGGGTCTGCGCCAGGCTCTGCCCCTGGGCGGCCAAGAAGGCATCGATCTCCGACTCGGAAATCTGCAGACGGTCTTCGACCTCGCGTTCTCTCAGGCGCGTGATCTGGATCTCTTCACGAATGTCTTCACGAAACTGATCAAAGGCGACCCCTTCAGACTCCAGTTGATTGCGCAGGCCCGTGACCGAGAGGCCATTACTCTCGGCAAGGCGGGCGATCGCGCGGTCGAGTGTGGTGTTGTCTACGGTGATGCCTATCCGTCGGGCCCGCTGAGACAGGGCAAGGTCGGTGACCATCCGCTCGAGTACCTGGCGCCGAAGATCTGCCTCGGGGGTGAGTCTCTGGGAGGAGCGCTGTAGGTTCTGACGTACCTGAGCCATACGACGCTGCAGGTCGCTCTCCACAATGACCTGATCGTTCACGATGGCCACGACCCGATCGAGCAGCAGAGGCTCGGCCTTTGCCCAGGCGGCCGCCCCATTCCAGACGAGTAGACCAGCAACACACAGGGCAGACAGACGCAACATAGGGAACTCTTTAGAAGGAACTACTGAAAGTTATCAAACTTCGCGGGCATGGGGGAAAGCCGATTGATCATGCGGTAATTTGGAATACTCCTGCGCAGGGCATCTAAGGGGTCTGTGCCGACCCGCGCAATGCCGTTGAGTTCTATCTGGAAAAACACCGCATTGTTGGCCTGATCGGCGCCGGTTGCAAATCGCTGTAAGACTGCACGTGCAACCCAGCAGCCCCCGTCGTATTCCAGACCCGCCAGAGACTCCACCAGACCCCTCTGAGATCCCGTGACCAGATTCGGCTCCTTCTGCAGCGAGTAGTTGTAACGACCCACCGCATACCAGTTCTGCGACAGAGGGAGCTGAAAGGCCAGGTCGATAATATCGAGCGTCTTGCGGGTAAACCGATAGGCCAACGAGGCAGAGTATCCCGGCCTGGGGTCGTACCGCAGGTTGGCAGAGGAGGCCTGCCAGCGGCCGAGTTGGGCTGCATACTGCCCAATCGCATCAAAACGCCAGTACTGAGAAAACGAGAAGCCGCCTTCGGCAAAGAGGTCCGACTCCTGGTCGGTACGTACCGGCTCACCGGGCAGAGTCACCAGCTGGGCATCAATATAGAAACGCTGGGCCACCGACGCGCGCGCAAGCTCCTGGCCTGTCTGCGCATCAAGCATACGACTCGTAATCGCGGTGGTGATGTGGTTCTGATCTGCAATGCGGTCCTGCCCCGTAAAGGTCTGGTCCGACAGAATCTGGGCCAGGCTCACACTGGGTCGGGCTGAATCGAAGACAGGAAGACGCGACTGGTCTTTGTAGGGGGTGTAGGTATACAGAAACCGTGGCTCAATCGTCTGCGTGGCCGCACGCCCGCCCCACCGCGCATCACGCTCAAGCACCGTGTTGGTATCGAGGCTAAACGTGGGCAAGACCCGAGAATACGACTCGGTAGCGGGGTCAACGTTATTGGCAAAGCTACCGAGGTTCGCGGCAGAAATACCTGCACTCTGAAAGTATTTACGACGCGTATCGTTGAGGCTACCCGACTGATCATGGCTGTAGTAGGTGGCGTGCACACCGATCTTGGGCGTCAATCCAAAATAGCCCAGGTCAAAGGGCATAGAAAGACTTGCCGCGGTCACAAAACGGCTCCCACGGGTAAGCGTGGGATGGTCAAACCGCGTGGCCTCCACCGTAGCCTGTACATCGACGGCTGGTAACCCTTCCGCCAGATTCGTTGCCCGCTGCGATCGATTCAGGAGTAATCGGGGCATCCAGGAGTACGGCGCAATAATCGGTGAGGCTAAGTCTTGGAGCACCTGATAGCGCTGCACGGAGGCCGAGCCAGACCAGCCGCCCACGCCAGAGGAAAAGCTCACCGTAGCAGGCAGTACCCGCTGCGAAGCCGCCAGGAGCGACCCGCCGAAGTCAGCAAAGTAGTCATCGTCAGAGACGCGGCTCCCACGCACCGACATTGCCACACGCGGCGTCAGCATGCTGGTGTGGGTGAGGCTCACCAGATGCCGATCAAGCGCCGTGACCCGGTCATCGGGCAGATACTCAAGCCCCAAGACCCCACTCTCAGAGCGTGTGAGGTATCGGGCCTCCGCCCCCAGCATGATTCCCCGTCGACCCAAGAGCCGCGGATAGAGGGTGAGATCACGGTTGGGCGCTATGTTCCAATAAAACGGCGCGTTCAGATCAAAGCCCAGACGCGATGTATAGCCGTAGGAGGGGCTTAAAAAGCCCGTCTTACGGCGGTCGCTGGTGGGAAAAGAAAAATCACCCAAAGACAGCAGCGGCACATCAGACCAATATAAAAACGTTGACTCGGTATCCACGATCTCGCGAATCTGATCCACCCGCATGGAGCGGGACCGAAACTCCCAGGCAGGGCGGTTCGCCGGACAGGTGGTGTAACTCACCTCAGTCAGCGCGATCTCCTTAGGCTTTAAAAAATCGACTTGTTCCGCGTAGCCACGGGCGTTCATCGCAGCAAACTCATACTGAACGTTTTGAAACTGGCCCTGCTGGGTGCCAAGCCTCAGGGTAAGGCGCGGCCCACGGTAAAACTCCCCTTCCCGAAAGAGTTGCACCCCACCAGAGGCCGAAAGCTGGTTCTGCACCAGATCAAGGTCAATGCGCTCGGCCTTCAGCGAGAGCCCCAGTTGCCGCACTTCGGCGTTGCCGATGAGACGAATGGTGTCATCGAACTGCCCCTGAAGCTGGCGCGCGGAGAGATAAGAAGGGGTGGCCTGGCCGGTAGGGGGCTCGAGCGCAAGCCGCGGGTCGATGCGCAGTGGCAAGCGCAGACCTTCAGAGGGAAGTCTGGTCTCCTGGGCCAATAAAGCAACCTCTGACACGGTAACGACAGCCGGGCATGAGAAGGCCAGCACAGACGGGGCCCAGGCGAGCCAGAGGAGTAGAACAGAACGCATAGACTATTATAAAGACGCCGTTATGTCTGATCTCACTTCGCCTCCTGTGACCCCCGCGACCCCCGTGACCCCCGTTACCGCCACCGATCCACGCCTTGCCCTGGCAAGTCGCTGGCTTGAGGGCCTGTCTGGCTATCGGTCAGACACCTTGGCACCGGCCTCGGCCGACGCCTCGTTTCGTCGTTACTTTCGGCTTCAGCGCGCAGCGCCCGCCGAATCAACGGTCATTCTGATGGACGCGCCACCGGACAAAGAGCCCGTGACGGCCTTTTTGCAGGTCGGCAAAATCCTGCGCGATGCGGGCCTGCGGGCGCCGGAGGTCTATGTACAAGACCCCGACTTGGGCTTTCTGCTGCTTGAAGACTTCGGCACGCAGACTTTTCTTCAGAAGGTGCTGCCACCGGGCGGGGCACAATGCGAGGCAGGCCTTGCCCAGCCGCTCTATGCCCAGGCATGGCAAGCGCTCATTCGGGCCCAGCGCTATGGGCTGGAAGTACCCCAGGCCCTAGCGGGGCTGCCCCCCTACGATGCCAGCCGTCTTCACCAAGAAATGACGCTCTTTCCTGAGTGGTACCTCGAGAAACACCTTGGCCTCAGGCTAGGCGAGAAAGAATCGCAAGACCTAAAGGACATTTTTACCCAACTCGTTCACCAGGCCACACAACAGCCACAGGTCATCGTGCACCGTGACTATCACAGCCGTAACCTCATGGTCCTTCAAGACAGCGAAGACCTCGGCATTCTCGATTTTCAAGACGCGGTGCTCGGACCCCTTACCTATGACCTCGTATCACTATTGCGTGACGCCTATATCGACTGGCCAGAGTCTGTGCAAATCGACTGGGCCGCGCGGTACTGGCAAGAGGCGCGGGCCGCAGGCATTGCAGTGCCTGAGGATTTTGGCGCGTTCTATGCCGACTTCGAACTCATGGGGCTACAGCGGCATCTGAAGGTTCTGGGGATTTTCGCCCGCCTCTCCATCCGAGATGGCAAGCACGGCTACCTCAACGACATGCCGCGGGTCTTGGCCTACGCGTCTACAGTCGCTGAGCGTTATGGGGCGCTTGCGCCACTGGCACGCATTCTGCACAAGGCGGCTGGCGCCCGCCCCGAAGTCCACTTCAGTTTCTAATCACTGCAAGACGCTGCCATGATCGCCATGATTCTGGCCGCGGGGCGCGGAGAACGGATGCGCCCACTCACCGATCAGCTGCCCAAGCCGATGCTTGCGGTGGGTGGCGCCCCCCTCATTACCTGGCATCTGCGGGCGCTGGCAGCAGCCGGCTTTCGCGAAGTGGTGATCAACACGGCCCACCTCGGGCATAAGATTGAAGAGGCCCTCGGAGACGGGCAGGCCTTGGGCCTTCAGATTCGCTACAGCCGTGAACCCGAAGGCGCACTGGAGACGGCAGGCGGCATCGTAACGGCCCAACCCTGGTTAGAGGACGGCGCACCTTTTCTTGTCGTGAACGGCGATGTCTTTTGCCGTTGGCCCTTCTCTGAGGCGCGCCGAATTGAAGAAGAACTCCAGAAGGCCCCGTCGTCGGCCCTCGCCCACCTCGTGCTGGTTCCCAATCCAGGGCACCACCCCAACGGCGACTTTGGGCTGCGTGCGAACGGGCGGCTCACCCTTGACCACCAGGAGGCGGCAACCTGGCTCACCTACTCCGGTATCGGCATCTTTAGGCCAACGCTTTTTGAGGGTCTGCAAAAAGGCGCGCGGGCGGCCCTTGGGCCCCTCTTACGGGAGGCCATTGCCCGCCAACAGATTACTGGCCAGGCCTATACTGGACAATGGACCGACGTGGGAACCCCCGATCGTCTTGCAGCCCTCGACCAACAACTCCGAGAGTCTTGACCATGACTGACCTCAGCCAGCCCTCTGACCCCCATAGGCTCCCAGACACACTATTGCCCACGCCTGTGCCTGGGCCCGTGCATGGCACGGCCCATCGTGACCGTCGGGCCCAATTGGCGCGATGGCTGCACCAAAAGGCGGACGGACAGCCCGCCTTGGTGCTTGGCTACAGCGGGCAGGAGATCGCACGAAACCGCGACAACACCTTCGCCTTTCGCTTCTCCAGCGACTTCTTCTACCTCACAGGGTTTCCGGAGCCCGACGCCTGGTTTGTGATGGAAGTGGATGAACAGGGCACCATGCGGGACCGGCTCTACTGCCGAAGCCGCGATGCTGAGCGCGAGATCTGGGACGGTGTTCGCGTCGGGCCGGAACAGGCCGCCGAGCGCTATTACTTTGATGCGGCCCACCCACTGGAGGCACTCGAGACCGATCTGCCTGGCCTGATGCTCAACCGACAGATGCTGCTTGCCCCCTGGGCCGACAGCGAGGTTGTCGACCAGAGGGTGCGCGGCTGGCTTCAACAGGTGCGCAGCAAGGCCCGCGGTGGTCAGACCGCCCCCTCGCAGCTCGCAAGCCTCGGCGATGCCACGGCCGAGCAGAGGCTCATCAAAGATGCATTCGAGATCGCCACCATGTCGCAGGCGGCGGCGATTTCTGCGGCAGCCCATTGCCAGGCCATGCGGGCCACTGGGCCCGGTAAGGCGGAATTCGAGATCGAGGCCGTCTTGCTTGCTGCATTTCGTAGCGCAGGGGCGCAATCGGTCGCCTATGGCTCCATCGTGGCAAGCGGTCCGCACAGCTGCATCTTGCATCACCGTGCAGGCAGCCGACAGATGCGCGGCGGCGAGATGCTGCTCATTGATGCGGGCTGCGAACTCGATGGCTATGCCAGTGACATCACCCGTAGCTTTCCGGTGAGTGGCCGGTTTTCCGGCGAACAGCGCGCCGCCTATGACTTAGTGCTTGCCGCACAGGCTGCAGCGGCACAAGCCACCCGCCCAGGGGCAGCCTTTACCGATCCCCATCAGGCGGCGGTTCGCGTGCTCGCGCAGGGGCTACTCGACCTCGGCCTCATCGCCCCACAGACCCTTGATGCCGCTCTTGAAACCGAAGCCTACAAACCTTTTTATATGCATCGCACGGGCCACTGGCTGGGAATGGATGTGCACGATGTGGGCGATTACAAGAAGCCGCTGGCGCCCGGCATGGTGCTCACCCTGGAGCCCGGGCTCTACATCCGTCCCCAAGAAGGTGTGCCGCAGGGCTTCTGGAACATTGGTATCCGTATCGAAGACGACGCATTGGTCACCGAATCGGGCTGTCGGCTTCTCACACGCGGCGTGCCCGTGGAGGCCGACGAGATTGAGCAGTTAATGCGCGGCTAACACGTACCCCATCGCCCTCCATGTCCGCCCGTCCTGCGCTCTTGCCAGCACATCACGCAGAGCCACTGCGCATCGGCCAGCATCTGCTGCCCAATCGGGTCTTTGTGGCCCCCATGGCCGGGGTCACCGACCGCCCCTTTCGACGGCTGTGTCGATCACTCGGTGCGGGCTACGCGGTGAGCGAGATGGCAGCCTCCAATGCGCTGCTCTGGGCGACAGAGAAGACCAGCCGACGCATTAACCACGAAGGCGAAGGATCGCCCAAGGCAGTCCAGATTGCCGGGGGCGATGCCCAGATCATGGCAGAGGCGGCGCTCTTTAATGTTGCGCGCGGCGCCGATGTAATTGACCTCAATATGGGCTGCCCGGCCAAGAAGGTCTGCAACAAGGCGGCCGGATCCGCCCTAATGCAGAACGAACCCCTGGTGCGCGAGATTCTCAGTAGCGTCGTGAACGCCCTGCGCGACAGTAAGGTGCCCGTCACACTGAAGATGCGCACGGGCTTTCGCCAAGATGAAAAGAATGCGGTTGCGATTGCGCGCATGGCAGAAAGTGAAGGCATTGCCTGGGTCACCATTCATGGACGGACCCGCGAAGACCAATACCGCGGCCAGGCGGAGTACGACACGATCGCCGAGGTGAAGTCTCGGGTGAAAATTCCTGTCATTGCCAATGGCGATATCGACAGTCCGGCCAAGGCGCTGGAGGTACTCGCCTATACCCAGGCCGATGCCGTGATGGTGGGCCGTGCCGCCCAAGGCCGGCCCTGGCTGCCCGGCCAGATTGCCCAATTTCTTGCCACTGGCCATCATGCGGCCGATCCGAGCCCGCATCAGATTAGCCACTGGCTTCGCAGCCACCTTCTTGACCATTACGCCTTCTATGGCGAATACCAGGGCGTGCGCAGTGCCCGCAAGCACATTGGCTGGTACCTCAAGGGTCTTGCCGGGGCCAAGGCACTGCGTGAAGCCATTCAACAGACAGAGACCTGCGAGGCGCAGCTTACAGCCATCGACCGCTTCTTTCAGGCAGCAGAAGAGGGTCTGCGATGACCGATGCCCAGACAACACCGGCCATTCAGCGACCTGCCGCCGCCCCGCGCTCGGGGCTAGAAGGTGCGCTGATCGATGCGCTTGACCTCTACTTCGAGCAACTCGGTAATCAGAAGCCCCATGCCCTGCACGATATGGTGATGCTGGCCATCGAACGTCCACTCATTCAGTACGCGCTTGCCCGATGCGAGGGCAACATTACAAGAACCAGTAAGCTGCTGGGCCTCACGCGTAACACCTTGCGTAAAAAGATCAGCCACCACCAGATTCAGCCGCTTCCCCCGGAGTCCTAATGCCCACGCTTTCCGAAGACCAGGTCTCTGGTCCCCGCCCCCACCGCATCCCGGTGCGTCGCGCGCTCTTATCGGTATCAAACAAAGACGGGCTCTTGGCCTTTGCCCAGGGCCTGCATCAGCGGGGCGTTGCTCTGGTCTCTACCGGGGGTACCGCCAAGCTCTTGGCCGACGCTGGGCTGCCGGTCACGCTGGTCGATGCGGTCACGGGATTTCCCGAGATGCTCGATGGCCGGGTCAAGACCCTGCATCCGGCCGTGCATGGCGGACTGCTGGCTCGGCGCGACCTCCCAGCCCATATGCAGGCCCTTGCGGCCGCGGGAATTGCCGCCATCGATCTGGTGGTGGTCAACCTCTACCCCTTTCGAGAGACCCTGGCCAGGCCCTCTGCGCGGTACCAAGAGGTCATTGAAAACATCGATATTGGGGGGCCCGCGATGATCCGTGCCTCGGCGAAGAATCACGATGGGGTGGCCGTGGTTGTCGACCCCGCTGACTATGCCGCGGTGCTTGAAGAACTCCAGGCCCAAGAGGGCAGCCTGACCTGGCCGCTGCGCCAGAAGCTCGCAGCCAAGGCCTTCGCCCACACGGCGGCCTACGATGCGGCGATTGCCAATTTCTTTCATGGACTGCCCGAGGTATCGGCAAGCGCCATCGACGCCACCGTCAATACGGTTGTGCCGCAAGAGCCCCATACGGCAAGCCCCCTGCCGCGGGTCTTCTCGTTTCAGGTGACGCAAGCCCAGGCCATGCGCTATGGCGAAAACCCGCACCAGGCTGCTGCCTTCTATCGTGACAACGCGGCTCCTACCGGAGGGCTGGCGGGCTACGCCCAACTTCAAGGCAAAGAGCTCTCGTTTAACAACCTGGCCGACGCCGATGCGGCATGGCTCTGCGTACGCAGCTTTGCGTCCCCCGCCTGTGTCATCGTGAAACATGCCAACCCGTGTGGCGTGGCCCTGGGGGAGTCGGCGCTGCTGGCCTATCAGCGGGCCTTTCAGACCGACCCCACCTCCGCCTTCGGGGGAATCCTGGCCTTCAACACAACGGTGGATGCCGCTGCCGCCCAGGCCATTGGTCAGCAGTTTGCCGAGGTGATTCTTGCCCCTGCCTACACCCCCGAGGCCCTGGAGATCTTTGCAAAGAAGACCAACCTAAGGCTGCTGGTGATCCCCTTGGGGTCGACCGAGGCGCTGGCCAGTGGGCTCGATATGAAGCGTGTTACAGGTGGCCTGCTGCTACAAACACCCGACTGGAATCGCCTCACCATCGCCGAGATGCGTTGTGTCACGCAACGCCAGCCCTCGCCTGCCGAGCTTGAGGACCTGCTCTTTGCCTGGAAGGTGGCCACCTGGGTCAAGAGTAACGCCATTGTCTTTTGCAAGAACAAAATGACGATGGGCGTGGGTGCTGGGCAGATGAGCCGCCTCGACTCCGCCCGTATCGCCTCCATCAAGGCGGGCCATGCGGGCCTGTCTCTTGCAGGCACGGTAGTCGCCTCCGATGCTTTTTTCCCCTTTCGTGATGGGCTCGACGTGGTGGCCGAGGCGGGCGCTGTCGCCGTCGTGCAGCCCGGCGGCTCCGTACGCGACGATGAGGTGATCACAGCGGCCAACGAACGCAACATCGCCATGGTCTTCACCGGTACGCGGCACTTTCGGCATTGACACGACTCATCGGCATCGACCCTGGGCTGCGGCGCACCGGTTTCGGGGTGCTGCAGATTACCGGGCGAGACCCGCACTATGTGGGCAGTGGGGTTATTCGGCCTGCGGTGGCTGCGTCTGAGCCCGACCGCCTCAAAGAACTCTACCGTGGCATGCAGGAGGTGCTCGAGCACTATGCGCCCACCGTGGCGGTCGTCGAGCGGGTCTTTGTCAACGTCAATCCCCGCTCTACCTTGTCACTCGGACAGGCCCGGGGCGTGGCCATTGCGGCGCTCGCGGCCCGCGAGATTCCCGTGCATGAGATCACGCCCTTGAAAATCAAACAGTCGATCGTCGGTACCGGGCGCGCAACCAAAGAGCAGGTGCAGCACATGGTCTGTCATCTGCTGCGACTGCCACAGTCCCCCAATGCCGATGCGGCCGATGCACTGGCCTGCGCTCTGGCCTTCTGGCATGCTCAGCGTCCATGATCGCGCTGCTCTCAGGCATCCTCTTTGCCAAAACCCCGCCACGGGTGATTGTCCAGACCGCAGGCCTGGGCTACGAGGTCGATCTGCCCATGAGCAGCTTCTATGGGCTTCCGGCCGTTGGCCAATCCGTCACACTGCTCACCCATCTGGTGGTCAGAGAAGATGCCCACCTTCTCTATGGCTTTGTGACCGAGGGAGAACGGTCTGCCTTTCGGGAACTCATCAAAATTTCAGGCATTGGGCCGCGTATCGCACTGGCTGTGCTCTCCGGCCTAACGGTAGAGCAACTCAGCCAGGCGGTCGCACTGCAAGATACAGCGAGTCTCGTGAAGGTTCCGGGTATTGGTAAGAAAACTGCAGAACGCATGCTGCTTGAACTGAAAGGAAGGCTGGCCGATGCGCTTCCCGGGGTAGCAGGCCGCCTGCCCGTAGCGGAGGGATCCACCGCTGAGGTCTCAACCGCATTACTGGCCCTGGGCTATTCAGAGAAAGAGGCCTTAGCAGCCGTGCGGGCCTTACCCCCAGGACTTGATGTGGCAGAGGGCATCCGTCAGGCCTTAAAGCAGCTCGTACGGTAAGGGGTACACCCCTCTCTTTGCCCTGGCTTGCCTCGGTTAAACTGGGGCCATGATTGAGCACGACGCCTTGTCTGCAGCCCCACCGCCTGAAGCACCACGGATCGTCTCTGGCCAGGCACGCAGCCCACAGGAAGAGAGTCTTGAGCGGGCACTGCGCCCGCAGAGCCTCTCCGACTATATCGGCCAGCCCAAGGTCAAAGACCAGCTTGAGGTCTTCATTACCGCGGCGAGGCAACGCCAAGAATCATTGGACCATGTACTGCTCTTTGGCCCCCCGGGGCTTGGTAAGACCACCCTGGCCCATATTCTGGCCCGAGAGCTCGGTGTCAATCTGCGTCAGACTTCTGGGCCCGTACTCGAACGCGCAGGTGACCTCGCTGCCCTACTCACCAACCTCGAGCGCAACGACCTTCTCTTTATCGATGAGATCCATCGCCTGAGCCCAGTGGTCGAAGAGATCCTCTATCCGGCCCTAGAGGACTATCAGATCGACATCATGATTGGCGAGGGGCCCGCCGCCCGCTCCATTAAGCTTGATCTGCAGCCCTTCACCCTGGTGGGGGCCACCACCCGTGCCGGCATGCTCACCAATCCGCTGCGCGACCGGTTTGGCATCGTCGCCCGACTGGAGTTCTATAGCCCCGAAGACCTCGCCGTGATTGTCCGTCGATCGGCATCGCTTTTGAAAGTGGACATCGATACCGACGGCGCCCACGAGATTGCACGACGGTCACGAGGAACGCCGCGTATCGCCAACCGGCTCCTGCGTCGAGTACGCGACTATGCGCAGGTGAAAAGCTCCGGTGCCATCACCGCACCGCTTGCCGATGCCGCCCTGGCCATGCTCGAAGTCGATCAGCAGGGCTTCGATCTCATGGACCAGAAGTTGCTCGAGGCCATCATCACAAAATTCGAGGGCGGGCCCGTAGGTCTTGATAATGTGGCGGCAGCCATTGGCGAAGACCGCGAGACCATTGAAGATGTGCTTGAGCCCTACCTTATTCAACAGGGGTTTCTGCAGAGAACCCCGCGCGGGCGCATGGCAACGGCTGCGGCCTGGCGCCACTTTGGGAAAATGCCGCCTCAGGCACCCAATGCATCCCCCGTATCCTCTCCCTCCAGCCCTTCCCTTTTTCCTACGGAACCGCTATGACCCCCATGCCCAACGATCTTGATGTCATCGCCCTTATGCTCCAGGCCAGCATTCCCGTGCAGGCGGTCGTCGTCTTGCTGATCGCTGTATCAGTCGCCTCCTGGACCATGATGTTTCAGAAAATGCTCGCGCTACGCCGGGCGCGGGCAGAATCCACCGCCTTTGAGCGCCAATTCTGGTCGGGCGGCGATCTGCTGGCCCTGTATAAAACGACCGAACTCGGACAGGTGCCTGGAGGCATGGCACGGGTGTTTGAGTCGGGTATGCGGGAATTTCTCAAACTGCATCAACAGGCCAAGGGCAACCCCACGGGGCTCATCGAGGCCGCCCAGCGGGCGATGCGGGCCTCTAGCCAGAGAGAACTACAAGCCCTAGAGCAGGGGTTACCTTTTTTGGCCTCCGTCGGATCGGTCTCGCCCTATATCGGCCTCTTTGGCACGGTCTGGGGGATCATGCATGCGTTCACGGGGCTTGCCAATATTCAGCAGGCCACACTTGCAAGCGTCGCCCCCGGAATTGCTGAGGCCCTGGTGGCCACCGCGATCGGCCTCTTTGCGGCCATTCCAGCCGTTATTGCCTATAACCGTTTTGCTACCCATGTAGACCAGATGGCCGGGCGGCTCGAGGCCTTTGGCGAAGAGTTTTCCAACATTCTGCAGCGGCAGGCCTAGTCCATGGGCAGCCCTATCGTCTCTCGCGGACGCCGATCACGTCGATCATTAAGCGAAATCAACGTGGTGCCGTATATCGACGTCACGCTCGTCCTGCTCATTATCTTTATGGTGACCGCGCCCATGATCGTCACCGGGACCATCGACCTACCCCGCGTCGGGCAGTCGTCCCAGAATCCGCTCACCGCCATCGAGGTCACGGTGCAGCGCGATGGTGTCCATGCGGTGCGGCTGCGACAGGTCGGGGCCAAAGAGAAAAAAGTAAGCCGTGCAGAGCTTGCCCAGACAGTACGTGAGATGGCGCCGGAGCCCAATACTCCCGTAATTATTTTTGCCGAGCGTGAGGTGGCCTATGACATGGTGGTGCAGGCCTTAAATCAACTCCAGGGGGCGGGCCTGGGTCGTGTAGGGCTGGCCGTTCGACAGGAATAGCCGGTCCGTGACCCATCCTGCAGACCCCACGGACCGCGCCTCGGGCTCAGCCTCCGAGTCTTTTCTCTCCTTTGGCGCCTCTGTCGTGGTGCACATCGCGCTAGGAGCGGCCATAGTCTTGGCTGCGAGTCGTACCCCGCCCGAGCCTCCGGTCGTGCAGGCAGAACTCTGGTCCAGTCTGCCCCCCCTGCAGCCCGCGACAACCGATACCGCACCGCCCCAGGCGGTCGAATCCCCTGCGGCGGAGCAGCCAGACACGCCAAAACTGACACTCCCAGATCCCGGTCCGAGCGCGGCAGATATTGCACTTGAAAAGAAAAAGGCAGAAGAGGCGAGGATAGAAAAAGAGGCGAAGCAAAAGGCTGTCGCAGAGAAAGCCGCACGCGAAAAAGAGGCCCAAGCGAAGGCGGCCGCAGAGAAAGCCACGCGTGAGAAGGCCACCAAAGAGCGGGCAGAAAGAGAAAAAGCGGAGCTTGCCGAGGCGGCTAGGCAGGCGAAGATCGCCCGCGAGGAGGCTGCGAAGGAACTCAGAAAGCGCGAGGAAGAAGAGCGACTGGCCAAAAAGCGTGCCGAGGAGGAGAAACGCCGACAAGAGGCCAAGCTTAAAAAAGCCCTCGAGGCGCAGCGTCGGGAAAACGAAGAGGCGATTCTCAAGCAGTTTGGCTCTGACCCGAAGGCCAAGGCGGCGGACGCGGGGCGAGACGCCGTATCGAAGGCCGGTACCGCCGATGGCGCCGCAAAAGGCGAGCGCTCGGGTGCTGCCGCAACCTGGCTACAGCGGGTGAGAGGCGTGATCGAGAGTCGGGTGACTTACCGTGGCGACAACACCAGCGACCTCATTCTCACCGTGGAGATTTCGAGCAATGGTGAGATCGGCGGCCTTGTCATCAAGACCCCAAGCGATAGCCCACGATATGACGAGGCTGTGAAGCGTGCCATTACGCAGGTGAAATCATCCGGGGGCGTACCGGCACCGCCGCAAGGCCTGGATACCCGAGAAGTCGAAATCATTTTGAGGCACCGCGACAAGAAATAACCCGCAGCTTAGTTCGTATAATGGGACGCATGAACCTCAGATCAATTCTCTCCGCGTGTTGCATTGTTCTGGCAACCCTTTCCCATAGCACTGCATCCGGGCTTCGAATTGATATCACTACATCGGGCCAGAAGCAGATCCCCGTCGCGCTCTCCCCCTTCCTTCCCAAAGACCCTGCCGACCGTCTGCTTGCCGATCTTATCGGTGAGGTAGTAGCGGCCGATCTCAGAAGAACCGGCGCCTTTAGCCTCCTGCCGATCGGGCCACAGAACCCGCCGTTGTCTGAGTCCACACCGGTGGATGCCACGCTCTTTGCCCAGTGGCGGGCGCAGAGCGCCGATGCGCTCGTGGTGGGAAGCCTCACCCGCGTGTCGGCCAACGAGATCGAGGTTCGGTTTCGTCTTCTCGATACGCTGAAGTCTGAAGACCTCGGCGGCCTCGCCCTCACGAGCCCCCTATCCACGCTCGATGCGCGGCGATCGGCCCACCGTATTGCCGACTACATCTATGAGCGGCTTACGGGGGAGCCGGGGTTTTTCTCCACGCGGCTGGCCTATGTGCGCAGAGAAGGCGCGAATCATCTGCTCACCATCGCCGACTCCGATGGCGAGAATGCGCAGCCGGCACTGCGGTCAAGCCAGCCGATTATTTCGCTTACCTGGTCCCCCAACGGGCAGCATCTGGCCTATGTCTCTTTTGAGACGGGTAAGCCTGTGGTCTATGTGCACGAACTCGCCACCGGCAAGCGCACAGTAGCGGCCAACCAACGGGGTAGCAACAGCGCACCGGCCTGGTCGCCCGATGGCAAGTATTTGGCCGTCGTACTCACCAAAGACGGGGTCTCGCAGATCTACACGGTAAACCCCGACGGCAGCAACCTTAAGCGCCTCACCCGGTCTTCCGCTATCAATACCGAGCCCACGTTCTCAGGAGACGGCAGGTTCATCTACTTCACCTCCGATCAGGGCGGCAGCCCACAGGTCTACCGTATTCGATCCGATGGGTCAGGTAGCCCCGAGAGAATCACCTTCACAGGCGGTTTCAACGCCCGCCCCATGGTGAGTCCCGATGGCAAGCAACTGGCCTATGTTGCGCGTCGCGACAGCAATTTCGTCATCTGCATCATGAACCTAGAAACAAAACAAGAGGTAATCGTCAGTAATGGGCCGAAGGACGACTCCCCAAGCTTCGCTCCGAACAGTCGTTGGGTGATATTTTCCAGCCGCGTTGGGGGCAGAGACCTTCTGTCAGCGGCGTCGATCGACGGCCGCGTTCGATCGCGTCTTAGCCTCGACGCGGCTGGTATTCGTAATCCCGCCTGGGGGCGAATTCCCTAAGCTGTGTTCTTCACCAAGGAGATTGCCACTATGTGGACCGTACACCTCAAACTCGTGGCTGCTGCCCTCGCCACCGCGATGGTTGCCGGCTGCTCAAGTGTCAGCCTTGATGAGCCTGCCCCCATTCTCGGGGGCAATGAGGCCGGCCAGCCCACAGGCTCTGGTACACCGGCCACCTCTGCAAGTACAACGGTCGTTCCAGGCAGCGCGCGGAGCGAGCAGGGCATCGACCCCAATCGATCCTCTACCGTCGCGCCAGGCACCATCCCCGGGCAGCCACTGCCCGAGCGACCCCTTGCCGGTCCAGACGGTGTCTCTTATGGATCGATCTATTTCGCGTTCGATAGTGCAGAGGTTGGGCGCGATTACCAACCACTCCTTCAGAAGGTGACCGAGGTTCTCAAGACCTACCCAGACCAACGACTGGTCATTGAGGGCAACACAGACGACCGGGGCACCTCTGAGTACAACATCGCCTTGGGCCAACGCCGCGCCGAGGCCGTCTTAAGCGCGCTGCGCGTTCTTGGGGCGCCTGACAGCCGCATCGAACCAGTAAGTAATGGCGAGGAAAAGCCGCGTGACCGCAGCACCACAGAGGCCGCCCGCACCGAGAATCGTCGTGCGGACCTCTTCTTCAGAAACTAGAAACCAGCCCCAGAGGCCCCATCCCCCATGAACCGCGTACGCACCCTTCCGATGTCTGTCTGCCATAGCCTTTTCCTTTGCATCATGGGTGCGCTTTTTTCTGCAGCGTTCATCAGCCCCGCCCAGGCCCAACTCTTTGCCGATGACGAGGCCCGCAGGGCCATCATCGATATCCGCACGAAACTTACCCAAATCGAGGCAAGGCAGAGCCAGATCGAGACGCGCCAGGCAGAGATGGCGGGCCTCAACGCACGGGTTGAGGGGCTGGCCCGAGCCCAACTCGACAACATCAGCGCCGCGGAGTCCCTCCGCAAAGACATTGCCCAGATTCGTGGTGCCTTAGAGCAGCTCACCCAGCAGATCAAGGTAAGCGAGGAGCAGCAGCGTAAATTCACCCAGCCTCTTGAATCCCAGCTACAGGCACTCACAAGCCGTGTGGTGGCACTGGAGCCGCAGGCAGTGGTGCTCGATGATCAAAAGCTCATGGTGCCGGCAGCCGAGAAGTCAGCGTTCGAGGCAGCCCAGTCGCTGCTGGCCTCGCGTGCCATCGAAGCAGGTGCAGCGGCCTTTAGTGACTTCACCACCCGGTTTCCGGTCTCTGTGCTCGCCCCCTGGGCGCTGAGCTTTGAGGGCTCGGCCTATTACGCGCTCAAGAACTACCCTTCCGCTATTCAGGCGCTTACCCGACTCTCCAAAGACCATCCGAACCACGGACGCACAGCCGATGGACTGCTTACGCTTGCGGCCAGTCAGGCAGAGTCTGGCCAGACCACTGCGGCCCGCACCACACTTACCTCGGTGGCTAAGCGATTTCCCGGTTCCGCGGCGGCACGCACTGCCACCCAGCGGCTCAAGGCATTACCAACCGCCAGCAGTAAATGACCGACATTGCCCAGGTAGAGGCCCTCAGTGCATGGGTGGTCTGGGCTGGGCTGGCCATCGGTCTGGTCTTTGGCGCCTCGATGCAGACGGGGCGCTTCTGTACCCTGGGTGCGCTTTCCGACTGGGTACTCATGGGCAACAACCGTCGCATGCGTCTCTGGGCATGGGCCCTCGCAGTGGCTATCGGCCTGAGCCAGGCCGCCATCGGCCTGGGTTTTCTGCAAGACAGCGACAGCTTCTACACCAGTAGCCGCCTGCTCTGGCTCTCGCATATTCTCGGGGGAGTCACCTTTGGATTCGGGATGGCACTGGCCTCAGGCTGCGGAAGCCGCACCCTGGTTCGACTCGGGGAAGGCAGCCTGAAGGCCCTGGTCGTCTTCCTGGTCATGGCCCTGGCCTCCTTCATGACCATTCGTGGCATCACCGGGGTGGCCCGCAGCCAGACCGTAGAGCAGATCTTTCTCACCCTACCCAGTCGACAAGATCTCACAAGCCTTGTTGCCTTTGCCCTTCAGGCCCCGGCTGAAAAGGTTCGCCTGGCACTCGCCGGTGGGGTTGTAGCGGTGATGGCCTGGTTTGTTTTTTTCCATAAAGGGCCGCACCTGACCACGCGAGGGATTGTCACCAGTACGCTGGTGGGCGCCTGCGTCGCAGCAGGATGGCTCGCCACCGGCTGGCTCGGCTTTATCGAAGAACATCCCAACACACTGGAACCGGCCTATCTGGTCACCAACACCCGGGGGCCAGAGAGCCTGACCTTCGTGGCGCCTTTGGCGTATAGCCTCGAAATCTTGCTCTACTGGAGTGACCGCTCTCAGGTCATGACCTTCTCGATCGCCACAGTTCTGGGCACAGTCTTTGGGGCAGGTAGCTCCGCCATAGTAAGTAAACGCTTCCAATGGCAGGGCTTTGCCTCCACGGAAGACCTCGCCCATCACCTGATCGGCGCCATGCTCATGGGTGTCGGGGGCGTGGTGGCCCTTGGATGCACCATTGGCCATGGCCTGAGTGGGCTTTCCCTACTGGCCTTGGGGTCCACGATCTCGGTGGTCAGTATTCTTGTCGGAGGCTGGTTAGGCCTCAGGTTTCTTGAACGGGCCAACTGACGTAACCACCGAGCCACCAGTTGACGCGCCCTACTGCCCTAGACAGGTCGCTAGAAGGAGACAAAACCGCTGCTTTTCCGAGCGGTTTTTTCTTTTTCTTCTTGGACACTACACAACGCCATCAAAATCTGTAAGAATGTGTTGACAGCTTAATGTGTCTATTTTTATCCACACTAAGCTCGTAAGGATATTTTCAGGGTTCCTGCGTAGGTCCTTTGCGGGCATTCCGGAAATACCCGACCTGGTGGTTCAAAACTTTCTATAGAAAAACAAGGAGTTCGGACTATGAGTGACAAAGACAAAGTATGGCCAACCGGCCTGACAGAAGCTGAGTCAGAAGAACTGCACCGCAACCTGATCCAAGGCACCCAGTTTTTCGGCCTGATCGCGGCGTTTGCACACCTCTTGGCTTATATCTATTCCCCCTGGCTGGGTTAAGGAGTCGCAATCATGATCTACGGAAAAATGTGGTGTGTCGTTCGCCCCTCTTTTGGTGTGCCGTTGATTATCGGTGCCGTGGCGGTGGGTTCGTTTGCTGTGCACCTCGCGCTACTGACCCACACCGACTGGGTTCCCCGCTTCCTCAATGGGGGCCCACCGGCTGCCAAGGCAGCGATGGTGGTACCGGCTGCCGATGTGGCAGCTGCGCAAGCACCCAAGGCCGACAAGCTCTAAGTACGGTTGGCCTGACAAGGGGCGTGGCTGCTCAGAACACCGATAGCCACCCCTCTTGCCAGACCCTTAGGCCCCCCTTTTCGGCTTAGCTTCCCCCGCCCCCTTATTTCGTAAGACACGCGCTATGGCCCACGCACCACGACGGCTTGCGCAACTCTGGGGCCAGCTCGGGCCACGGTTTCTCCCCTTCGCCGACGTCGCCACCAAAGACCTTCCCCTCTCGCGACTCTTACGGCTCTCGCTTTTTCAGGTCTCTGTGGGCATGGCCTTGGTGCTGCTCATTGGCACGCTTAACCGGGTGATGATTGTGGAGCTGCATGTACCGGCTGCGCTGGTATCCACCATGATTGCGTTACCCATACTCTTTGCGCCTTTTCGCGCACTCATTGGCTTTCGCTCCGACCATTTTCGGTCCGAGCTCGGATGGCGGCGGGTTCCCTTCATCTGGAAGGGGAGCCTCGCTCAGTTCGGTGGCTTTGCCATCATGCCCTTCGCCCTCCTCGTGCTCGCAGGCGCAGGTCAGTCGGCCAGCGCACCCCTCTGGGTGGGCCAACTAGCCGCCGCCGTAGCCTTTCTTTTGGTTGGCATGGGCTTACACACGGTGCAGACCGTTGGGCTGGCTCTCGCTACCGACCTCACCGCAGAGGAGTCGCGGCCCAAGGTGGTCGGTCTCATGTATGTCACGTTGCTGCTCTCAATGATGGTTAGTGCAATCGTCTTTGGCTGGCTCCTAGAGGAATACAGCCCCGGGCGACTGATTCAGGTCATTCAGGGGGCAGCGGTCACCAGCCTGTTACTCAACGTGGTCGCCATCTGGAAACAAGAGCCGCGCGATCGAACCAGAACGCATCAGAACGCGACTGCGGCCCCACGCTTTCGAGACGCCTGGGAGGCCTTCACCGCCGTGGCCGGCGCCCGGCGCTGGCTGGTGGCTATTGGCCTTGGCACGCTGGCCTTCACCATGGAGGATGTGCTGCTTGAACCCTACGGGGGCGAGATTCTTGGCATGACCGTGGCGCAGACCACCTTTCTTACCGCCACCCTGGCGCTCGGAAGTCTCATCGGTTTTGGCATCGCGGCCCGGGCGCTGGGCCGTGGTGGGGATCCCATGCGCATGGCTGCCTATGGCGTGCTGATTGGCGTACCGGCCTTTCTGGTGGTTATCGTGGCGGCCCCATTGCAGTCGGCTTATGGATTTTCCGCGGGCGTGCTACTCATCGGTCTTGGTGCAGGGCTCTTTGGCCATGGCACCCTCACCGCCACCATGGGGCTTGCGTGTCCAGGACAGTCGGGGCTTGCCTTAGGTGCCTGGGGCGCGGTTCAGGCCACTGCGGCAGGCGTTGGCATTGCCTTGGGTGGAGTTTTGCGCGATGTTGCGACCTGGTTTACGGGGCAGGCTCAAGCCTATGTATTTGTTTATAGTCTAGAAGTGGTATTGTTACTTGCCACGCTGATCGTTATGGCCCCGCTGCTCAGAATTCCCACCACGCGGCAGTCCCGGTTCGGGATCGTCGACCATTCATAGACGTCGCCTTAGGAGTTGTCATGGACATAAAAGATATTCTGGTTGTCCTGTATATCGTGATTTGCCTTTTCTGGCTCGCCAATTGGTACAACCGTCCGCGTGACAAGCGATAGGAGATCACCCCAATGACCACGCTATTTGTGCTCTTTATTCTCGGGATTCTGGCCCTGCCCATCATTCACGCCCAGTATCTTCAGCAGGCAAAGGGATATAGCAAGCGGGATGCCTATAAAAACTTCGACCTCATAGGCTTTGGCTACATTCTCGTGGCTGCGCCTGCTATTGCCCAGTGGGTAGCTCGGCCCTGGTAACCAGCAGAGAAATCGCTGTTATCAGGTACGGGATGCTCACCCTTAAGGGTGAAGACTGACGCCCTCGGGAAGGTAGGGGGCGCCTGATGTATCTGCTAGACTACTCCGCCTGAACCCGCGCCTTCACCGATCTTCGGAAGGCAGCAAAGAAAGACCAGAGCACCAACGCAAGCGAGAGTGCTAGCAGGGTAGCGCTGATCGGCCGATCGACAAAGGTAGACATCTGCCCCCGAGAAATCAGCAAGGCGCGCCGCAGGTTCTCTTCCATCAGCGGCCCAAGCACAAATCCAAGCAGTAGCGGCGCGGCCTCAAAACGCATGACCATCATGCCGTAGCCCATGAGCCCAATGACGGCCACCATCAGAATGTCAAAGGTGTTGCTGTTCACGCTGTAGACCCCCAGGCCAATAAATACCAAGATCGCGGGGTACAGCATGCGGTAGGGGATCTTCAGAATGGCCACCCAGATACCAATCAGCGGAATGTTCAGAATCAGCAGCATGATGTTGCCGATCCCAAAGCTCACAATCAGCCCCCAGAAGAGCTCAGGCTGCTCCGTCATCAGGCGCGGCCCTGGCTGTATGCCATGCATGATGAGGGCACCCAACATGAGTGCCATGACGGCATCACCCGGAATACCGAGCGAAAGCGTCGGAACAAAGGCAGTCTGCGCGGCCGCGTTATTGGCCGACTCCGGTGCTGTAAGGCCCTCAATGGCCCCCTTACCAAATCGGCTCGGATCTTTTGCAACACGCTTTTCCAGCGCATAGGACATAAACGAGGCAATAGACGCGCCCGTACCTGGCAGCGCCCCAAAAAAGCCACCGACGCCTGTACCG
>JBDLQX010000020.1:0-35101 GCA_039800345.1 Pseudomonadota bacterium
GAGACCGGGGATTTTTTGTCGCCCCTACGGTTGGGAGCGCCGACTTTGGTTACCGACTCTGGCAGGAAGAGAAGTTTATTCCGCTGGTTTTAATCGGGGAGGTGGACAGCCTGGAGGAAGCCATCACGCGTGCCAACGCCACCGAATATGGCCTAACAGCAGGTTTCTACGGCAACCAAGAGGAGCTACGCGTTTTTCACGACCAGATTGAGGCAGGAACCACCTATGCAAACCGCCCCCAAGGAGCGACCACGGGGGCCTGGCCGGGATACCAGCCCTTTGGGGGCTGGAAGGGCAGCGGTACTACCGGCAAGGCGATTGGTTCTTTTTACTATCTCACTCAGTACATGCGCGAACAGTCTCGTACGGTGGTGCTGTAGCCCCATTCCTTACTGAGTCTGGCTGGCCCGAAAGACCAATGCGGCTGCGACAGCGTCTTCAATGGCCAGTCCGAGTGACTTAAAGATCACAGTGGCGCCCTCCTGAGGCCGGGCGATACGCCCTGACAGAATCTCGCCGATCTCCGCGTAAATCGAGGCGCCCGAGAGAATCACGTCGCCGGACTCTTTCTCAGCCGCCTCGCGTTGGTCTGCAACGACCAGATTCGCCATGGCCTCATCGTCGAGTTCTCGCCACGTGGGCCGTGGCGCGCCAACCGCTGCGACAAAGGCGCCGGGCTTGAGCCAACGGCCAAGTAAAACGGGGGTCTGGGCATTGGTCACGGTGCAGACAATGTCAGCGCCGCGCACAGTCTCCTCTGCGCTATTGCACGCCTGTCCGCCGATATCGGCAGCACAGGCTTGCGCATTTGCACGGGTGGGGCTCCAGACTTTAATCGCTTCAATTGGGCGCACAAGTCGTAGCATCTGCGCGTGGCTTCGTGCCAATACACCGCTGCCTAGAATTGCGAGGGTATGCGATGCTCTGGGGGCAAGAGCATTTGCTGCCACGGCCGAGGCGGCCGCCGTGCGTAGGGCGGTAAGGCGCGCGCCCTCCATAATCGCGACCGGTTTTCCAGAGGCCGGATCCATGAGGACAATCGTGGCCAAAAGGCTGGGTACACCGCGCGTCACATTTGACGGCACCAGCGTAATGAGTTTTGTTACCAGGGCATTACCTACCTGTGCTGGCTTAATGAAAAGTAGCCCATGGTCTGCATCTGCCGCGACAGGTTGGCCTTCTGCCGCAAAACCCATGACAGACCGCAGAGGCTGAATCACATGACCAGCAGAAAGGTCGATAAATGCCTGCTCTAGTGCTGCAAGCAGGGTCGTTTGATCGAGCAGTACCTCGACCTCGGCCTCAGAAAAAAACCGCATTGTCGAACTCTCCAGTCTCAGGGTTTCCCTGTGTGGCCTAGCGTTTTCCCGTAAATCCAGCCTTCTGTTTAGACTTTACACTCGCACGATAATGACCGCAGCAGTCCGCCCCTCCGACGTTATTCTCGAAACCCAGAGCCTCGTAAAGGAGTTTAAAGGCTTTGTGGCGGTCTCCGAGGTCAACCTGCAGGTGCAGCGCGGTCATATCCATGCCCTGATTGGCCCAAACGGGGCGGGCAAAACTACGGTCTTTAATCTGCTCACCAAGTTTTTGATTCCTACCCGTGGTCGCATTTTATTTAATGGCGACGACATAACATTTGAGAAACCCGCCCAGATCGCCCGGCGTGGCGTTATTCGGTCGTTCCAGATTTCGGCCACCTTTCCGCACCTCACGGTTCTTGAGAATGTGCGCGTGGGGCTTCAGCAGCGCACTGGAAATTCCTTTCACTTCTGGAAGTCAGAGCGTGTGCTTGATGCCCTAAACGACCGAGCCATGCAGCTTTTGGAAACGGTTGGTCTTACCGAATTTGCTGACTACGTGACCGTTGAACTGCCCTACGGGCGCAAGCGCGCGCTTGAGATTGCGACGACGCTGGCCATGGAGCCCGAACTCATGTTGCTCGATGAGCCTACGCAGGGTATGGGGCACGAGGATGTGCATCGGGTGACACAGCTTATAAAAAAGGTGTCAGCAAATCGAACCATTCTGATGGTGGAGCACAACATGAACGTGGTCGCCCAGATCGCCGATACGATCTCGGTGCTGCAGCGTGGCCAAGTGATTGCCGAAGGCCCATACGAAAAGGTATCGAAAGACCCACAGGTTCTCGAAGCGTATATGGGCAGCACGGACACCGAGCTTGAGGGCGCCCATGGCTGAGCGGGAGGAGTTTCTTCGTCTCACCGACGTGCATGCCTACTATGGTGAGTCGCACATCCTTCACGGGGTCAATCTGCATGTGAACAAGGGCGAGGTCATCACCCTACTGGGAAGAAATGGCGCAGGCAGAACCACCACACTAAAGTCGATTCTCGGGCTGGTAGGGCGTCGCACTGGCTCTATTGTGGTCAAGGGTCAAGAGTCGGTCTCTCTGCCGCCCCATAAAATTGCACAGATGGGCCTGGGCTACTGCCCAGAAGAGCGGGGTATTTTTGCCAGCCTGAGTTGTGAAGAGAATCTGCTTCTCCCGCCCCAGGTGGGCCCTGGCGGCATGTCTTTAGAGGAGATCTATTCTCTTTTTCCCAACCTGAAAGAGCGTCGGTCGAGTCCTGGTACGCGGCTTTCGGGTGGTGAGCAGCAGATGCTTGCGGTTGCCCGGGTCCTTCGCACCGGCGCAAATCTCTTGCTTCTTGACGAGATTTCTGAAGGCCTGGCCCCAGTGATTGTGCAGGCGCTGGGTAAGGCTATTCGCACCCTTCGTGAGCGTGGGTACACCACCGTGATGGTTGAGCAAAACTTCCGTTTTGCGGCGCCGCTTGCAGATCGTTTCTATGTCATGGAGCACGGCCAGATCGTCGAGGAGTTCACGGCAGCCGAGCTGCAGGCCAAGATGGGGATGCTCAAGGAGTATCTGGGCGTCTGATTCTATGATGAGCAGTGGAGGAGGAGAGCAGCGCAACTGGTCCCTGAAGGCTGTATTGCAAGTAAACCAAAGGAGAACTCTTGTATGAAACTGAAGAAAAAGCTTTTGTCTAGCCTGGTAGCGGCAGGCCTTGCGTTTGGGGCAACTGCCCAGGCGCAGATTTCGGATGGCGTGATTAAGATCGGCGTTCTAACTGACATGTCGAGCCTCTACACCGATCTTTCTGGAAGCGGTTCTGTTTTGGCTGCCCGGCAGGCTGTAGAAGATTTCGGCGCAGCCCGCAAGGGCCTCAAAGTTGAGATCGTCTCGGCTGATCACCAAAACAAACCCGATGTCGGCTCTAGCCTCGCGCGCCAGTGGTACGACGTCGATAAGGTTGATGTGATTGTCGATGTCCCCAACTCAGGCGTTGCTTTAGCAATCAATCAACTTACCCGGGAGAAAGGTAAGGCTTTCTTGGTGTCCGGCGCGGCTTCTGCCGACCTCACCGGCAAGGCCTGCTCTCCCAATACGATCCACTGGGCCTATGACACTTGGATGCTCGCGAATGGCACGGGCAATGCGATTGTGAAGACGGGCGGGGATTCCTGGTTCTTTTTGACTGCCGACTATGCCTTTGGACATGCCCTGGAGCGCGACACCGAGGCAGTGGTGTTGAAAAACGGAGGCAAGGTTCTTGGTAAGGTTCGCCACCCCCTGAATAATCAGGATTTCTCCTCTTTCCTGCTTCAGGCACAGGCATCAAAGGCCAAGATTGTCGGCCTGGCAAATGCTGGTGGAGACACTACGAACTCCATTAAGCAGGCTGCCGAGTTCGGTATTGTGCGTGCGGGTCAAAACATCGCTGGACTTCTGGTTTTCCTGACGGACGTTCATTCATTGGGCCTTCAGACCGCTCAGGGCTTGATATTTACGGAGACGTTCTATTGGGACATGAACGACCAGACCCGAACCTTTGCTAAGCGGTTTGCAGCGGCCAATCGTGGCATTCATCCCACCATGATTCATGCCGGGGTCTATTCCTCGGTATTGCATTATCTGAAGGCTGCAGAGGCGCTGAAGTCAGATGACGGTACGAAGGTAATTGAGCAAATGAAGAAAATGCCTACCGATGACCAACTCTTTGGCAAGGGAACAATCCGTCAAGACGGCCGTAAGCTTCACCCGGCATACCTGGTAGAAGTCAAGAAGCCTTCGGAGTCAAAGGGGCCTTGGGATTACCACAAGATCCGAGCGACGATCCCTGCTGATCAAGCATTTCGTCCTTTGAGCGAGGGTGGTTGCCCTCTGGTGAAGTAAGGTAGCAGGAGCCCGTAAGGCGATGGAAATTTTTGGCATCCCTTCCCAGGCGCTTTTTGGTCAACTGCTGATCGGACTGATTAACGGCTCTTTCTATGCGTTGTTATCGCTTGGTCTTGCAGTGATCTTCGGGCTCCTCAACATTATTAACTTTACCCACGGCGCCCAGTATATGTTGGGCGCCTTCTGTGCCTACCTGTTGTTGGAATGGCTGGGCGTTGGCTACTGGTGGTCTTTACTGATTGCTCCGGTCTTGGTGGGAATCACCGGCGTAATCATTGAGCGAACCATGCTCGCGAAGTTGTATAAGCTAGATCATCTTTATGGTCTTCTGTTGACCTTTGGCCTGGCCCTGATTATTCAAGGTGTCTTTCGCAACGAATTCGGATCCTCTGGACTGCCTTATCGCATTCCAGAGAGCCTGCAAGGCGGAACGAACCTTGGGTTCATGTTCCTCCCCAATTACCGAGGCTGGGTAATTGTGGCCTCTTTGATCGTGTGTCTGTCTACCTGGTATGTCATTGAACGCACAAAGCTAGGCGCCTACCTGCGCGCGGCCACCGAGAACCCACAGCTGGTGCAGTCCTTCGGAATCAATGTGCCGAGAATGATCACCCTCACCTATGGGTTCGGCGTGGCCCTGGCTGCCTTTGCCGGCGTAATGGCCGCACCGATTTACCAGGTAAATCCTCTTATGGGTGCTGACCTAATTATTGTGGTTTTTGCCGTGGTTGTTATCGGTGGTATGGGATCCATCATGGGCGCCATACTTACTGGTTTTGGTCTAGGCATCATTGAAGGTCTCACAAAAGTCTTCTACCCCGAAGCTTCCAACACGGTGATCTTCGTGATCATGATCATAGTGCTGCTTATAAAGCCTGCTGGCCTTTTCGGGACACAGAAATGACAGGCCCCCAAGTCGATACCAAGCAGTCTCATCTGCCAAGGCCGGCGGAGTCTTCTCGGGCGCAGCAGGTTGCTTTTTTAATTATGGTTGCGGTCTTATTGATTGCGCCCATATGGGTCTACCCCGTGTTCATGATGAAGGTCATGTGCTTTGCGCTGTTCGCCTGCGCCTTTAACCTGCTGATTGGTTTTGGAGGGCTTCTGTCCTTTGGGCACGCGATGTTTCTTGGGTCTGCCGGATACGTATCCGCGCACGCGGCGAAGGTCTGGGGATTCAATCCGGAATTTGCCATTCTGGCGGGTACCGGCGCTGCCTTCTTGGTCGCAGTTATTTCTGGGCTTTTGGCCATTCGGCGACTTGGGATCTACTTCGCGATGATCACGCTGGCGCTCGCCCAGATGATCTTCTTTATTGCCCTGCAGGCGCCCTTTACCGGTGGTGAAGATGGCATTCAGGCGGTGCCTCGGGGCCAGCTCTTTGGGTTTATAGACCTCGCGGACAACTTCAATATGTACCTCTTGGTCTTCTTTATCTTTATCGGTGGTTTTCTCTTGATATATCGCACGGTGCATTCGCCGTTCGGCCAAGTACTAAAGGCGATTCGCGAGAACGAAAGTCGGGCTACTTCCCTTGGTTATGACATCGATCGTTATAAGCTCGCGGCGTACATTCTGTCGGGAACGATTGCTGGGTTGGCCGGGGCAACCAAGTCCATCGTCTTTCAACTCGCATCGCTCACCGATGTCCACTGGTCGATGTCGGGTGAGGTCGTGCTCATGACGCTTTTAGGGGGGTTGGGCACCATCTTCGGCCCTGTTGTAGGTGCCGCTGTAATCATTACTATGCAGAACTATCTGGCCCAGTTGGGTGCCTGGGTCACCATTATTCAGGGTGTTATTTTTGTCATCTGCGTACTTGCCTTCCGCCGCGGTATCGTCGGTGAGATAGCCCACTTCCTCAAAAAGCCACTCTAGCGAGGCGTAGGCCATATCCGTGCCTGGATTCTCACGCAGCTATGACGTTGCGATTGTTGGTGCCGGGGTTATGGGGTCGTCCCTGGCCTATTGGCTCACACGACTTCATCCAGGTATTCAGGTCGTACTGATTGACCAGGACTTTGGCTTTCAGCGGGCCTCTTCTTCCTTGTCAGCCAGCTCGATACGGCAGCAGTTTAGCTGCCCCGTCAATGTCGCCCTTTCTGCTTTTGGTATTACGTTTCTGCGCCAGGCGGGTGAGCTACTTTCTACCGATGGGCAGGCGCGAGATTTCTCGCTGCACGAAGGGGGCTACCTCTATCTCGCGCAGTCTCATCAGGAGGAAACCCTGCGGCGCGTCTATGAGATTCAGCGAGCCCAGGGTGCCGATATCGCGTTGCTCGACAGGGGCGCGCTTAGGCATCGGTTTCCGTGGCTGCATGTAGATGACATCGCACTCGGGTCATTGGGACTTACTGGCGAAGGCTGGTTTGATGGCCCGGCGCTACACCAGGCATTTCTCGCAAAGGCCGTCTCGCAGGGTGCCGATAGGCTGCAGGCGAGAGTAGTTGGGTTCTTGGGGCCCCGCGCTCCGGAGGGGGGTCTTCTCCGTTGTAGCGGGGTGGTGGTAGACGATCCGCTACACGAGTCTATTCAGGCGGGGGTGGTCGTGAATGCTGCCGGGCCCTGGTCTGCTTCGGTCGCAGCCTTGGCGGATTTATCGATTCCGATTGCGGCGCGGCGCAGAACCGTATTCGTGATCTCTACCCCAGAGCCTATTGCCAACTGCCCCTTATTAATTGACCCCTCTGGGTTTTGGATTCGCCCGGAGGGAAATTTCTTTCTTACAGGGACCACCCCAGCCGAAGATAGCGATGATCTCCCGCTCACTCCCGCGTTTGACGAGTTAGATGAGAATCAGTGGGCGCGCCTGGCCCACCGCGTTCCTGCTCTTCAGGCCATGCGTATCGAGCGTGCCTGGGCGGGTTACTACGAGATGAATCTGTTTGACCATAATGCGCTGCTGGGTCCACACCCCGACCTCGTCGGCTTTTATTGCATGACCGGGTTCTCGGGGCATGGACTGCAGCATGCGGCCGGGGCGGGGCTGGGTCTTGCCGAATGGATTCTGTATGGAGAACCGCGATCGATAGATATTCGGCCCTTGTCTATCGATCGCTGGGTTGAGGGTGTTCCGCTCAATGAAGCGAATGTTATTGGCTAGCGAATAACGTTTTGCGTTTCGCGTCCACGATTGTCGCGCGCTCGAATCCCATGGTTAGGCGAGACGTGACATCCGCATTCAGGTCGCAAATGTTCGGTAAGTGTTAGGCGAGACGTGACATACGCATTCAGGTCGCAAATGTTCGGTAAGTATATGATTATTAATTAATAATATAACTCGGGGCGCCATCGCTTAAAGGCACTCACTGGCAAAGTCTGCCAGTCGTGAGCGCTCTCCGCGCTGCAGGGTGACATGGCCCCCATGGGCCCACCCTTTGAATCGGTCGACGGTATAGGTGAGCCCGGAGGAGCCCTCGGTGAGATAGGGCGAGTCGATCTGGGCGATGTTGCCCATACAGACCACTTTGGTACCGGGGCCTGCGCGGGTAATAAGTGCCTTCATCTGCTTCGGCGTGAGGTTCTGCGCCTCATCAATGATGAGGAACTTGTTGATGAAGGTACGACCACGCATAAAGTTCATCGACTTGATCTTAATGCGACTGCGGATCAGATCGTTGGCGGCCGAGCGGCCCCAGTCTCCCCCGGAGTCCATGCCGCGGTTGAGCACCTCAAGATTGTCTTCAAAGGCGCCCATCCAGGGCTGCATCTTTTCTTCTTCGGTGCCGGGCAGAAATCCAATGTCTTCACCGATAGGCACGGTGGCGCGGGTCACGATAATCTCGTTATAGATTTTGGTTTCTAAGGTCTGCGCTAAGCCCGCCGCTAGGGCGAGCAGAGTCTTACCGGTACCCGCCTGGCCAAGAAGGGTGACAAAGTCGATCTCGGGATTCATGAGCAGGCTTAGGGCAAAGTTCTGCTCGCGGTTACGCGCAAGAATGCCCCAGACCGCATTCTTGCTGTGGCTAAAGTCACGAATGACGCGCAATACGGCGGTTTTGCCTTTCACCTCTTGCACGATGGCATGCAGTGGTGGCTGGCTCTCCTCGTATACAAATTGGTTGACGTGAAAGCTTTCGCAGAGCGGCCCGGATACACGGTAGTAGCTGGTGCCAGCCTGCTGCCAGGACTCCATATTCTTGCTGTGGGTCTCCCAGAAGTCTTCGGGCAGGGCGAGGCTACCGGTATAGAGGAGGTCGGCGTCGTCAATGACCTGGTCGTTAAAGTAGTCTTCGGCAGGTAGGCCAAGGGCATGGGCCTTGATACGGATGTTGATGTCTTTGGAGACAAGCACCACCTCTTTATCGGTGTGTCGCTCGGTGAGTGCCTTGACCACGCCCAGAATCTGGTTGTCGGCCTTTCCGGTGGCCAGGCCTTCGATAGGCACGAAAGGCAAGGCTTCGGTCTGGAAAAAAAGCTTCCCCGTGGCATCGCTGTGCCCGAGGGCTGAGAGCGGAATGCCCTGATCAAACGAGCGCTTTTGGTTTTCGGGAAGGGCCTCGATGAGGGCATCCAGGCTGCGCGACACCTGACGCACATGTCGTGCGACCTCGGAAACACCTTTCTTGTGCCCATCAAGCTCTTCGAGGGTCATCATGGGCAGAAAGACATCGTGCTCCTGAAACCGAAAGAGGCTGCTGGGGTCGTGCATGAGCACATTGGTATCGAGCACAAAGAATTTCTTCGGGCCTCCCGCGTCCGTGGGGCGTGACTCGCGACGTGCGAGAGATCGAACCGAGCTGCTGGTATGTGGGCGCCTGTGCAGGCTCGTTGTCTCGGCAACGGGAGGCGAACGGTGAGGAGGCGCAGACGGCTGCAGGGGGCTGGGGGCTGCAGGGGACCGGGCGATTGGTGTGGCGGGTGCGCGGCTCGCGAGAGATAGGGCGGTGGGCTGGCCCGAGCCCGCAGGATTAAGCGCGATCAGATCGTCGGGGTCGGTGTTCTTTTTGGTGGGGCGTTTCTGTGTGGTCTTTGCAAGGACGGCATCATCGGGCTGCAGGAAGGTGGCGGGTTTACTGGGGGCCTTAGGCAGCGGCATGCACAGTCCTTTCGTGAAGTGGGCAGAAATATGAACTGCCGGAGAGGGTGAACAAAGGGGGAACCTAACGTTGGAGTGATCGGGCCTGCTCAAGTACTTCTTGCGCGTGGCCAGCTACCTTGACGCTACGCCACACATGCCGCAAGACACCCTGGGCATCAAACAAAAAGGTGCTGCGCTCAATGCCCTGCACCATCTTGCCGTACATATTCTTCATTTTGATTACATCAAAGGCCTTGCAGAGCCCTTCGTCGGAGTCTGAGGCCAGTGCAATGGATAGCGTATGTTTGGTACAGAACTTCTCGTGCGAGGAGAGGCTGTCACGCGAGACCCCTAAAATTTGGGTGTCTGCGGCAAGAAACTCCGGGTGCAGCCGGGTGAAATCGATGCCCTCCACCGTACATCCTGGGGTGTCGTCTTTGGGGTAGAAATAGACCACCAGCTGATGCCCAATATAAGACTGCAGCGCGGTACTACCGAGTGTGGTCTGAATCGTGAGGTGGGGTAGTGGGTCGCCAATAGCAATGCTGGCGTTCGCTGAGCTTGTCATCATGGTGAGGGCTCCAGAAGGGTGGGGGCTTCAATGACCACCGCGGCAACAACGCGGCGGCCTTCTGCGGCTAGTAGATTAAAGGTTCGGCAGGCCGCCTGGGTCGACATGACCTCAAGCCCCACGGGAAGTCCGCGATGGCCTGTCATGGACCGCAGCGGCCCGAGCAGTGTAGCCGGGAGAAAAATCTGGCGATCGCCCGTACCAATGAGAATGACTTCGGCCTGGGTATCGGTGAGTTGCTGCAGGTCTAACGGTGTGATGCCGGAGACGGCTGTGGGACCCCAGGCAACTGGGGCCATATCGGTTTGTACGACGACCGACTGGGCCCAGGCCTGGCGATTGATTTCCACATAGCGGCTGCCGTACCCCGTAAATGTGAAGGCAGTCAGAAGTGGGTCGGCCTGTAGTTTTGATCCCATCGCAGTTGAATCTAGCAGGTTTTTCTTGGTTTTTTGTTGCGAAGCCGGTGGGTTAAAGTAAGCGTTTTTCCCAATTTAGGTTCCTATGAAGCCGTTTCCGCGTATCCAACGACTGCCGCCCTACGTATTTAACATTACCGCCGAACTCAAAATGGCGGCCCGCCGGCGGGGTGAAGACATTATCGATATGAGTATGGGCAATCCCGATGGCCCCACGCCTGACCATATTGTCGAGAAGCTCGTGGAGGTCGCCCAGAAGGAGCACACCCACGGATATTCGGTCTCGAAGGGAATTCCGCGGCTGCGTAAGGCGATCGCCACCTGGTATCAAAACCGCTATGGCGTAACGCTTAATCCAGACACCGAGGCGATTGCCACGATTGGCTCGAAAGAGGGTTTGGCCCACCTGATGCTCGCGACGCTCGATCGGGGCGATACGGTGCTCGTGCCTAACCCGTCCTACCCAATTCATATCTACGGGGCCATCATTGCGGGCGCCGACGTGCGCTCCGTGCGTATGACCTCTGATGTCGATTTCTTCGAAGAGTTACAACGCGCGATTCGCGAGTCCATTCCAAAGCCCAAGATGATGATCCTCGGGTTTCCAAGTAACCCCACGGCCCAGTGCGTCGACTTGCACTTCTTTGAGCGCGTGGTCGCCCTGGCAAAGGAGCACGACATTCTGGTGGTGCACGATCTGGCCTATGCAGACATTACCTTTGATGGCTATCGTGCGCCGTCGATTATGGAGGTGCCGGGGGCCCGCGATGTGGCGGTGGAGTTCTTTACGCTTTCAAAGTCCTACAACATGGCTGGCTGGCGTGTGGGATTCATGGTGGGCAATGCCGAACTGGTAAGCGCCCTTGCGCGTATCAAGAGTTATCACGACTACGGCACGTTCACACCCATTCAGGTGGCCTCTGTTATCGCGCTGGAAGGTCCCCAAGACTGCGTGGAGGAGGTACGACAACAGTATCAGCGTCGCCGTGATGTCTTGGCCAAGGGCCTCATTGAGGCAGGCTGGCCCATCGAGGTGCCCAAGGCCTCGATGTACATCTGGGCAAAAATTCCCGAGGCCTATGCGGCATTAGGCTCACTCGAGTTCGCCAAGAAATTACTGCTTGAGGCCAAGGTGGCTGTCTCCCCGGGAATTGGGTTCGGAGAGTATGGGGATACCCATGTGCGCTTTGCCCTCATAGAGAATGAACACCGCACCCGACAGGCGGTGCGCGGCATTAAAGAGATGTTCCGTAAAGATGGGCTGATTCGTGTGCCAGTGGAGCCCGCGGTCTCCGGTGCTGTATCTGGGGTGGGCACTGGGCTGCCTATGGCGGCCTTGCGGAGTGGGTCATGACGGCGGCCCCCCTGCGAGTTGGGCTGGCAGGCCTGGGTACGGTAGGCGGTGGCACCTACACGGTGCTCACGCGTAATGCCCACGAAATTCGTCGTCGGGCGGGTCGTGCCATTGAGATTGTGGCGGTGGCGGACCTTGATCAAGAGAAAGCCAAGGCCCTCACGCAAGGCCGTTGCCCGATATTCTCCGATGCCCGCGAGATGCTGGCCAAGTCCGATCTTGATGTGGTGGTGGAACTCATCGGTGGCTATGGCTTTGCCAAGGAGTTTGTGCTGTCGGCGATTGCCCAGGGCCGCCATGTAGTCACCGCCAATAAGGCCCTGCTGGCAGTGCATGGTCGTGAGATCTTTCCGGCGGCGCAGGCCAAGGGGGTGTCGATTGGTTTTGAGGCCGCGGTTGCCGGTGGTATTCCCATCATTAAAGCGTTGCGTGAGGGGCTTACCGCTAACCGCATCGAATGGGTGGCGGGCATCATTAATGGCACAACGAATTTCATTCTGAGTGAGATGCGGGACAAGGGCCTGCCCTTTGACACGGTTTTAAAAGAGGCGCAGCGGCTGGGCTATGCCGAGGCCGATCCCACCTTTGATATCGAAGGGGTCGATGCGGCCCACAAGATCACCCTGATGTCGGCCATTGCCTTTGGCATGCCCGTGAAGTTTGACCAGGCCCACATCGAGGGCATTACCAAGCTGCAGAGCATCGACATTCGGTATGCCGAACAGCTAGGCTACCGCATTAAGCTCTTGGGCATTACCAAGCGACAGGCCCATGGGGTGGAGCTACGGGTGCATCCCACGCTCATTCCCGCAAAGCGGCTCATTGCCAATGTAGAAGGCGCCATGAATGCGGTGCTGGTCAAGGGCGATGCGGTGGGCCATACGCTGTATTACGGTAAGGGCGCAGGCGCTGAGCCCACGGCAAGCGCGGTGATTGCCGATCTTGTCGACCTGGCCCGAGCCCTACATGCGCCGATTGAAGACCGTGTGCCTGCACTTGCTTTTCAGGCTGATCAGATGCAAGACATGCCGGTTTTGCCGGTGGCAGAGACCAAAACGGGCTTTTATCTCCGGCTGCGGGTGAAAGACCAGTCGGGCGTACTGGCGGACATCACGCGGGCACTGGCCGATGGGGGTATTTCGATTGATGCCTTTATTCAGCGTGAGCCTGCCGAAGGCGAAGACGAGACCGATGTTATTTTGCTGACCCACACCTGTCTGGAGCGTGAGATGCGGCTGGCGATCGCCAAGATCGTGCAGCTCTCTACGGTGGTGGGGGAGCCAGTCACCCTTCGGGTAGAGACCTTCGCATGAGTCTGCAGTACGTTTCGACCCGCAGCGCCACGCGCCTGGGGGGGTTTCAAGAAGTCTTACTCGAGGGCCTCGCCCCCGATGGGGGTCTCGCGGTGCCAGAGGCGATACCGCGTTGGACTTCTGAGGCGATCGGCAGTCTGTCTGGTCTCGCCTACGCAGATCTTGCAGCAAAGGTGATGCATGCCTTTGCCGATGACTTTCCCCCGGATATTTTGTTGCGCCTCGCGCGGGGGGCCTACACCGAAGCAAAGTTTGGCTCTGTAGCCATTGTGCCCGTGACCCCCTTGGGTGAAGAGTCAGGCAGTCCTCTGGCTTTGTTGGAACTCTCCAATGGCCCAACGCTGGCCTTTAAAGACATGGCCATGCAGATGCTCGGCCAGCTCTTCGAACATGTACTGACTACACAAGGCAAGACGCTCAATATTCTGGGGGCCACTTCTGGCGATACTGGCAGTGCTGCCGAGTACGCCATGCGCGATAAGAAGGCAGTAGCGGTATTTATGCTCTCGCCCCAAGGCCGCATGAGCGCCTTTCAGCGGGCCCAGATGTATTCACTGCAAGAGCCCAATATCCATAACCTTACGGTGCCTGGCACCTTTGATGACTGTCAGGATATGGTCAAGGCGGTATCCGCCGATCTCGACTTCAAATCGCGCATGCGTATTGGCACGGTGAACTCTATTAACTGGGCCCGCATTACCGCCCAGGTGGTCTATTACTTTGCAGGCTACTTTCAGGCGGTGCGCGCCTATGGCCTGCGGTTTGGGGACCCGGTTGATTTTTCGGTACCGTCCGGCAATTTTGGCAATGTCTTGTCGGGCCATGTGGCACGGTCTATGGGGCTGCCCATTGGTCAGCTCATCGTCGCCACCAACGAAAACAATGTGCTGGATGAGTTTTTTAAGACGGGGCGGTATCGGCCACGGGGCACTGTTGAGACCCATCTCACCTCCAGTCCGTCGATGGACATTTCGAAGGCCTCGAACTTTGAGCGCTATGTCTACGACTTGGTGGGCCGTGACCCCCAGCGGCTTGCAGCACTCTGGCGGAGCCTCTCGGAGCAGGGAGAGTTTGTTTTGCCAGAGGTCGAACGCAGGGCTGCGGTTGCCGCGACCGGGATGGTCTCAGGCTGCAGTCGACACGCCAACCGGCTCGACACGATTCGTGATGTCGCGCAGCGCTATGGCCGCGTTATCGATCCGCACACCGCCGATGGCGTCTACGTGGCGCGGCAATACCTGCGTGCGGGTGTGCCGATGCTCTGCCTCGAAACGGCCCTGCCCACAAAGTTTGAAGAGACGATTCTTGAGGCGCTCGGTAGGCCAGCACCTCGCCCGGCGGGCCTTGCAGCGCTGGAGGCGTTGCCCCAGCGGGTACAGGCGATAAGCCAGGATGTCGCGGTGCTCAAGGCCCTGATCGAGAAAGAGGCACTGCGCGCGGTGGCCGTATGACCCCTTTGTCTCTCGCCATCGAGCAGCTGCTCGCCAAGGCCTCTCCGGTATCCGAGGCTCAGACCCTGCCCGTGGTCGAGGCCGCAGGCCGTGTGCTTGCCGCGCCTGTGGTCTCTGGCTGCAATGTGCCCGCCTTTGCCAATAGCCAGATGGATGGCTATGCCGCCCGTGCCCAAGATCTTGTAGCCGGCCAGGTCTATGCCGTGCGCCAACGTATTGCGGCAGGCCAGACACCGATGCCTTTGGCGGCAGGGTGTCTGGCAAGAATATTCACCGGTGCGCCCATGCCCGAAGGGGCCGACACGGTGGTGATGCAAGAAGACACGGAGCTGGTGGATGCACCGCAGGCCTCTGTCGTAGGCTCTGGCAACGGGCTGCCTTCGGTACGGGTACTGCGCGTGAGTGCGCCAGGCCAGTTTGTGCGTAGGCCCGCTGCGGACTTACGGCTGGGGCAGACCGTGCTTGCGGCTGGTCATCGTCTGCGTGCGGCCGACCTTGGGCTCTTATCCTCGATTGGGAGCGCAGAAGTCAGGGTGGTGCGGCGCCTGCGGGCCGCAGTCTTCTCCAGTGGCGACGAGCTGGTGGCACCGGGTCAACCACTCTCGCCCGGGAAGATCTACGACAGTAACCGTCCGATGATGATGGCGTTGTTGCGGGGGCTGGGGGTGGAGGTTACGGATATGGGCTGCCTGCCCGATCGGCTCGATGCAACCCGGGCCGCCTTGGTGGCGGCTGCGGGCGCACATGATTTTCTGATGACGAGTGGGGGCGTGTCTGTCGGCGAAGAAGACCATATGAAGGCTGCGGTGCAGGCCGAAGGAACACTCGACCTCTGGAAGATTGCGATCAAGCCCGGAAAGCCTTTTGCCCATGGGCGTGTGGGGGCTGCGGCCTTTGTCGGGCTGCCGGGTAATCCGGTCTCGAGTTGGGTCACTTTTGTACTGCTGGTGCAGCCCTTTGTGCGCAGGCTGAGCGGTGAGACACAGACCGCGCCGGCGCGTTGCCTGCTTAGTGCGGGCTTTGATTGGCCCAAGCCCGACAAGCGTGAGGAGTTTCTGCGCGGACGTCTGAATGACGCGGGTCAGGTGGTGCTGCATGACCGGCAAGACTCCCATATCCTGTCCTCGGTCTGCGAGTCTGAGGGACTCGTGCGTATTCCACCTGGGGAGGCTGTGGCTGCGGGGCAGCCAGTCTGGTTCTATCCCTTCCAGGGGCTGGTCTAGCCGTGGCGCAAATCATAAGTCCTGGGTTTGTACGCGTGAAATTTTTTGCCTCGATTCGAGAATTCACCGGGGTGGCCGAAGACCGCTTACCGATCTCTGACACCTGCACGGTTGCGGAGGTACGGGCAATGCTTGCGGCGCGGGGAGACGTCTGGGAGAAATGCCTCGGGCCGTCTGCGGTCGTACGGGCGGCTGTTAATCAAGAGGTCGTGTCTGATGCCCATGCGGTGCTGCCGGGAGATGAGCTTGCCTTCTTTCCCCCGGTCACGGGAGGCTAAGCCAGTAGTGGCCAAGTCCACCGAAGGCGCTCTGAGCGCTTCAAGCATGTCAAAGGGGGACTCAGACCCCTATCGGGTCAGAGTGCAGACCGAAGACTTCGATCTCGGAGAAGAACTGCGCGCACTACGGACTTTGCCTTCTGGCGCCTTGAATCCTGCCATTGGGGCAGTGGCGAGTTTTGTGGGTCTTGTACGTGACATGAATGAGGGCGATGCGGTGGCGGTGCTCGAACTCGAGCACTATGCAGGCATGACCGAGAAGACAATCGCAGCCATTCTTGACGAGGCCTGCAGTCGTTGGCCGCTGCAGGCGGTCCGCGTGATTCATCGGGTGGGCCCATTGCGCCCGACTGACCAGATTGTCTGGGTGGGTGCGGCCAGTGCCCATCGTGAGGCCGCGCTACAGGCCTGTGCTTTTGTGATGGATTTCTTGAAGACCCAGGCCCCTTTTTGGAAGAAAGAGGCAACCCCGCAGGGCCCGCGGTGGGTCGACGCCCGCGCCGCAGACGATGCTGCGGCTGAGCGCTGGAAGCCCTCGTCTTCCTAGTCGCCTGCGCCTTACCTGAAAGCCCTTAGATGCCCACCGACTTCGATTGCCTAGTGATCGGTGCCGGCGTGGTGGGGCTTGCCATTGCCCGAGGCTGCGCACAACAGGGCCTCGATACGCTGGTGATTGAATCGGCACCACGTACGGGCACCGGCACCAGTTCGCGCAACAGTGGGGTCATCCACGCGGGCCTCTACTATCCCGAAGGCTCGCGCAAGGCGCAGTGGTGTGTGCGCGGCCGGGCGTTGCTCTATGAATACTGCGAAGCCCATCAGGTGCCGCATCGCCGCCTGGGCAAGCTGATCGTCGGGCAAGCGGATGACGAACCCGCGCTGCAGACGATCGAGGATCGCGCCCGAAAGGCCGGAGTGAGCGATTTGCAATGGCTCACAGCCAGTGAGCTAAAGACGCGCGCGCCAGACCTGCATGCGGCCCATGCCCTGTGGAGCCCTTCTACCGGGATTGTGGATGCCCACGCCTTGATGTCGGCCTCTGAGGGCGACCTGCGAGATGCCGGGGGCGAGGTGGCGCTCTCGAGCCGATTTCTGGCGGCCCAGCAGCAGCCTGACGAGACCTGGACCATCACTGTAGCTGTGGATTCGCCTCACGCGCATGGGGAGAACGCCGCGGCGGGTGTCACCGAGAAGCCCCCAACGGAGTCGACCATGACGGTGACTGCGCGTTGTCTGGTGAATGCCGCAGGCCTCGATGCAGATGCTGTAGCCGCACGGATCGTTGGGCACAGGCCTATATCGGTGCCGCAGATGTATTTCGCGAAGGGTAGCTATGCCCGTTATTCGGGGAAGTGTCCGTTTCCTTGCCTGGTCTATCCCGCTCCGGTACCCGGTGGATTGGGCACGCACCTCACTTTAGATATGGGTGGGCAGGCCCAGTTTGGCCCCGACGTCGAGTGGCTTGGCACCGCGGATGCGCGTCGAGAGCCCGGCACGACCCATGCATTCATGCCGTATACCGTTGCGCCAGAACGGCTGGGCCAGTTTGTGCGCGATGTGCGGCGGTGGTGGCCGTCCTTACCGGAGAATGCCCTGCAGCCGGGCTATTCCGGTGTGCGGCCCAAGCTCTCAGGGCCCGGTGCGCCCGCGGCCGACTTCCTTGTTCGGGGGCCGGAAGACCAGGGATGCGCCGGGCTCGTGCAGCTCTTTGGCATCGAGTCGCCTGGGCTCACCGCGAGCCTGGCGATTGCCGAGCATGTTGTCGCGCTTCTGCGCAGTGAGACGTGATGGTGAAGCACCCGCCTGATCGGTATGACCTACCAGGCCTGGACTGGTGGCTGCCTAAGCGCGTTAGGTAATGTCCGTGACACTGCCTGCCTGGCCATTTCCTTGGGTCAGTGCCCATCGCGGCGCAGGGCATCTCGCCCCGGAGAACACGCTTGTTGCCTTTGCTGTTGGGCAGGCCGGCGGCGCGCGCATGGTGGAGTGCGATCTGCGCATGGATACGCAAGGGCAGGGCTATCTTCTGCATGACCCGACGCTGGATCGCACCACCTTTGACAAGGGGTCGGTGCGCACTCGTGCCTCAGATACCGTGGTGGGCCTGCCGGCCTGGCGTGGGCATGCACCGACGTTTTCTGATGCCTGTGTTCCAAGCCTTGCGAAGGTGTTACGTTGGTCTGCGACCCAGAGAATATTTCTGAACCTGGAACTCAAGCCGTTTCGGGGAAGGGAGCGGGCCGATGGCCTGTTCCTGGGTCAGGCCTTGCAGGCAGCGCCTGGGATGCCTCTCTTGGTGAGTTCGTTCTCGTCACGTGGCCTGGCCGCGACTGGAGAGGCCTGCCCGTGGGCTATGCGAGCCTTGTTACGTGCGCACTGGCAAGAGCGAGATTTCGCGCTGGCGTGTTCGTTGGGATGTCAGGCTGTGTTTTTGCGTGAAGACCTCTGGAACAGAAAACGCATCGCGGCGGCCCATGCACTGGGGCTTCGTACGGGGGCCTATACGGTGAACAGCCTTGCCCGCGCAGCCCACTTAAGGGCGATGGGTCTGGACCACTGTATTACCGATCTTCCCGGGCTATGGCGCAGTTCACCGGGCTTGCCTTGAGTGTCGTGACGAGAACCTGCGGGTCGATGCCCACGAGAAAGCCGCGGCGCCCACCATTGATGTAGATCTTCGAAAGCGCAAGCACACTGCGCTCAACGTAAATTTGCATGGGTTTACGCAGGCCAAAGGGCGAGGTGCCGCCCACCATATAGCCCGAGTTGCGCTGGGCTGCGTCAGGGGGGCAGGGCTCAATTTTCTTTACGCCAATCTGACGGGCAAGGTTTTTGGTAGAGACCTTGCAGTCGCCGTGCATGAGCACTACGAGGCCTTTACCCTGGTCGTCTTGCATGACAAGGGTCTTCACCACATGGTGTTCGTCCACCCCGAGTTGACGTGACGATTCGGTCGTGCCGCCGTGTTCCACATAGTCGTAGACATGTTCCGTAAAAGTGATCTGATGGTGTTTGAGCCATTCGGTGGCGGGGGTGGCGGAGACGTGGGTCATAAGAGGTTAAGTCTGGTGAGAGGAAAGAGCGTGTAACCAGGCGCGTCTGTTTTTAGAAGGGCGGTCTCAAGTTTAAGAGAGAAGGTTAATGAAAATCGCGCGACGCTGTGGCCAACTGCCCCAGAGTCTGGGCCAGCAGCGGGGTATGGTCTTCGAGCCGCAAGACCAGTAGGTGCATCACCTGCCCAGGGTCTTCGGGTGCGATGTGGGTGTCGCGCTGCCAGCGGCCATAGGCGGTAAGCAGCTGGGCATGGAGCGCCGCCTGACGGTACTTCAGAAAGACATCGGGCCAGAGAATCAGGTTGATGCTTCCGGTCTCATCTTCTAGGGTAATGAAGACCGTGCCTTTGGCCGTACCCGGGCGTTGCCGGTGGGTGACCAGGCCGCTAGCCCGTGCCAACTGATGCTGCCCGAGGCTACGCAGATGGGCGGCGGTCTGGCTTTTAAACCGGGCAGCCAGTAGGGGCCGAATGAGGGACACGGGGTGCTGCCCAAGGGTGAGGCCTAGGCTGGCATAGTCGGCCAGCAGGTCTTGGGCAGTACTGGGCTTGGGCAAAAGACCTTCTGTGAGGGCAGGCTCTTCGAATGCGCTATCGCGCAGCACATGGCGCAACGGCTCATGGCCTGCGGCCTGCCAGCTGGCCTGATGGCGATCGCCCGCAAGGCTTGAGAGTGCGCCCGCAGCGGCGAGGGCCTGTAGATCGGTGCGGGGCAGGGCTGCCCGCCGGGCAAGGTCTTCTACCGAGGCAAAGGGGCCGGTAGACCATCGCGCCGCCACGAGCCGCTGCATGCCTGCCTCAGAGAGCTGGGCCACCCGGTTGAGCCCGAGTCGTACTGGCCAGAGGTCCTGGGCGGGCGTGTCTTGTGCAGGCTGGTGCGGAGGTTGCTCAAGCGGCTGCTCAAGCGTGGTCTCCACCGCGCTTTTCTGCACACAGACCGGTAGTACGGTGACCCCATGGTTTCGGGCATCGCGCACCAGCTGCGCAGGGGCATAAAAGCCCAGCGGCTGGGCATTGAGCAGCCCGGCAAGAAAGGCATCGGGATGGTGGCGTTTGATCCAGCAGCTCACATAGACCAGCAGGGCAAAGCTTGCGGCATGCGACTCTGGAAAACCGTATTCACCAAAGCCCTGAATCTGGGCAAAGACCCGTTCTGCAAACTCGCGGGTATAGCCGCGCATGAGCATGCCGTTGACCAGTTTTTCGTGAAAGGGCCCGAGGCTGCCTCGGCGGCGCCAGGCGGCCATGGCACGACGCAGCTGGTCGGCCTCCCCAGCGGTAAAGCCGGCTGCCAGAATTGCAAGCTGCATGACCTGCTCTTGAAAAATCGGTACACCGAGTGTGCGCTCGAGCGCCTGCCGCACGCCGGGGCTGGGATAGTCCACCGGCTCTAAGCCCTGTCGTCGCCGCAGATAGGGGTGGACCATGCCCCCTTGAATGGGGCCGGGCCGCACAATGGCCACCTCGATGACCAGGTCGTAAAAGCATTCCGGCTTGAGCCGCGGCAGCATGCTCATCTGGGCCCGCGACTCGATCTGAAAGACGCCGATGGTGTCGGCTGCAGAGATCATGGCGTAGGTGTCCGGGTCTTCTGGCGGAATATCTTGCATGGGCAGAGCCAGTGCGCTGCGGTCTGGTGTCTGACTATGCGGCCCGTCTGGCTTTGGAGGACTGGAACCAGGAGAAGCCTGCCCGAGCTGTTTTTTTTCGCCTACAAATTCCAAGGCTCGCCGAATGGCAGAGAGCATGCCCAAGGCCAGAACATCGACCTTCAGCAGCCCCAGGGCATCGATATCGTCTTTGTCCCACTGAATAATGCTGCGCTCAGCCATGGCGGCGTTTTCAATGGGTACGAGGTCGCTCAAGAGATGCCGGGCAATGACAAAGCCGCCCACATGCTGCGAGAGGTGCCTAGGAAAGCCCATGACCTGGCTGGCCAAATAGGCCCACCGGTTGAGTAGGTCTTCGGAGGGCAGGCTAGGAAGTGCGTTGGCGGGGGTTCCTAGGGCAGTGAGTCGTTCTAGGGCTTCGTGCAGGCTCTGGCTCAGGCCCGCGGCGTGGATTTGTTTTCCGTCCCACCACTGATGGCCCTTGGCGGCCTGGTCTACCAGTAGGGGGGCAAGGCCCAAGGCCTTACCGACATCGCGCAGCGCCGAACGGGGGCGATACCGTATGAGGGCGGCGGTGAGGGCGGCCCGGTCGCGACCATATTTGTCGTAGAGGTACTGAATCACCTCTTCACGCCGCTGGTGTTCGAAGTCGACATCGATGTCGGGCGGTTCATTACGTTCTTTGGAAATGAACCGCTCAAAGAGCATCGACATGCGCGAGGGGTCGACCTCGGTGATACCCAGGCAATAGCAGACCGCAGAATTGGCTGCCGAGCCGCGGCCCTGGCAGAGAATCTTGCGTGATCGGGCAAAGGCCACGATGTCATAGACGGTGAGAAAGTACGGCTCGTAGTCCAGGTCGTGGATGAGGGCGAGTTCGTGCTCGATCTGCTGGCGTACTGCAGGCGGTATGCCTTGCGGATACTGGTCTGCGGGAAACCGCCTGCGGGCGCCTTCCTCGGTGAGGTGTCGCAGCCACTGGGTGGGAGTCAGCCCGGGGGGTACGATCTCTTCGGGGTATTCGTAGCGCAGTTCGTCTAAAGAGAACTGGCATTGGGCTGCGATGGCCAGACTATTTTCGAGCATCTCGGCCCGGTAGAGCTGGGCAAGTCGCAGCCGTGGCCGCAGGTATTGTTCTGCATTAGCAGATAGCCGTCGGCCACAGGCCGACAACGGAGTTGCAAGCCGAATGGCGGTAAGCAGGTCTGCCAGCGGCTTGTCTTTACGCCGGTGCATCATCACCTGGCCCACAGCCACCACGCGTAGAGAGAGTAAGGCGGCTAATGCGCGCAGCTGGTCTGCCCAGGCCTTGTCGTCGGCCCGCAGGTGCAGGCTGCAGCCGATAAACACCCGGTCTGCCCAGTGTGCGTGAAGCCAACGGCCGGTACGGTGGAGGTCGGCCTCAGGCGCCAGTGGGCTGGGCAGCCAGATGAGCAGGCAGCCCGGCAGGCTCTGGTCTTGGAGTTGCTCAGGGCTTAGCCGATAGTCTCCTTTTTCGGCCTGCCTGCGGGCCAGGGTAATGAGCCGGCAGAGTTGGCGCCATCCTTCACGGTTCTGCACCAGCACTACGAGGTCGAGGGTGGCATGGATCCGAAACCGTGCCCCATGAATGACCCGAAAGCCCAAGGCCTGGGCCGCGAGATGGGCCCGTACCGCGCCTGATACCGAGGCCTCATCAGTAATAGCCAGGGCCTCGTAGCCCAAGGCATGGGCGCGGGCCACCAGGTCTTCGGGGTGCGAGGCCCCATAGAGAAAGCTGAAGTTGCTCTGGCAGACCAGTTCGGCGTATTGCATAGCCGGTTAGCCAAAAAAACCATGCAGAAACCACTGGTGGCTGGGGCTGCGAAAGACCCAGACCAGTCGATGGTCGGTGGTCTCGGCCACAAAATAATCGCGCTGTATGGGCTCGGCCCACCAGCCAAACTCCAGCCGCTCGGGGCCGGCCCGAAGCCGCAATGGTCCGTGATACTGGGGCTGGTGCCGGCGCACGGTGAGGGCCAGGGGCTCGGGCAGCAGCCAGGTGGGCCGTGGGGCGAGGCCGGGCAGCCCCGGTGTGGGCTCGGCATGGGGCTCTGTACCGGGATTGGACGTTTTGCGTGCCGAAGTGCCTGGGGGTGGCGACGCTTCAAAGGAAATGGCCTGTGCCGTCGTACGCTTAGCGCGTTGTATGGCTTTTTGTGATCGCCTTGGCGGATGCCAGGATGTCAAGGCCATGGCGGCTTCAGGCTGGTGGCTGTTGCATAGCGTGATGCCCAAGATGGACTCTGGGCCTAACCGGCTCTGTAGTCGCTCGGTGAGCGTCTGTAATTTTTCAGGCGCCTCTTCAGAGCCTCGGGCCCCCTGAAACAACGCCAGGCTTTTGCCCGAGACAGGCTGCGTATCTGTGCTGCCTACCTCGAGACTCAGGCTATGTACCTCAGCCACCAAAGGGGTCTGGCGTAACCGCTCGAAGACGAGTCGTGCAATACGGGTCTGGTTGTTGGTGGCTTCAGCGAGTCTGATTTCGAGTGTCTGCCTTTCTTTGTAGCCATGCCGCAGATCAAGACGCAGTACCTCAAGCCCCCGGTGCTGCGCCTTGAGCCAGCCAGTGCAGGCAGTGAGCAGCCGATGGCAGGCCTGCTCTAAGACCTGGACATTGTCAGTAGGAAGGGGAAGAGACACGGTCTGGAAAAACGTTGGCGGTAGCTCTAGCGGTAGGTGCGGGTCGGGCTGCCTTCCTTGGGCCCGGTCTAAGGCCTCTAAAAACTCCGGGCCAAACCGCTGGGCGAGCCCTGCCCGTGGAAGATGCAGAAGGCTGCCTAAGGTGTGGAGGCCCATACGGGACAGGGTGGACAGGTGGGCCTGGGCCTCGGGGATGAGGGCCAAGGGCAGGCTGCGAAAGCGTTCTTTAGAAAGCACCGGGGGCAGTTCGGGCGCCGTGGCGCGCCAGGCTGCAGCCCAGTCGGCGGCCCGTGCCGTGGGGGCCCAGGCCTGCACGGTGTCAGGCCAGCCGAGGTCGGCCCAGCCTTTTTGCAATAAGGCCTGCAGTTTTTCGGGCCCCCCCCAGAGTTTTAGGCTTGCCTGAAGCTCTAGCAGCAGGCTGTTGGGCCATTGGCCCAGGCAGACCATGGGAGTGAACTGCAGCGCCCACTGGCCAAGCTGCAGTCGGGTAGACGCAAAGGCAGCAACCGATAGGCTATTGGACCCGACTGGGAACTGACAGGCGATCCAGCGCATGCGCGGGGTTCCCTTGGGGCAGGGCCATACCCGTGCTGGCGAGGTTGGGGCGTACGGGCTGGTCGTGTTCTTGCAGAGGCCGAAGGGCACGGCTGGCCAGGGGGAGATTGACCAGAATGGGGTCGATCTGCACAGGCCCACGGCGTTTGAGAATATGCACCCCGAGCCCGGGGTACTGCCGTGGCAGCAGGGCAATACGCAGTGGGGCGGCCGATGAATCTGCCTGGGCTGCAAGGGGCCGAAACAGAAAAACGGGGCCCTGGGCAAACCGTGCCGCAAGCTGAAACCGGCGAATGTGCTCGGGTCGTGTGGGGTTGGGCAGCCAGGCCAGAAGGGCACCAAACTGCTGGGATTTGAGGCTCTGCTCAATGGCCCAGAGCCGGTCTGCAGGTTCTGGGGCGCGTACGACCACAAACCGCTCGGGGGGAAGGCCCAGGGCAGCCAGGGCAGGGCCATAGGGCAGTTGCGGGGGCGCCAGCAACAGAATGTTTTTGTTGGCCTGCGCAAGGCGAGACAAGGCGGGCGCTAGCAGGCGGAGTTCGCCAATGCCTAAGGCTCGTACCAGCAGCTCTGTGACACAGCCTATGGGCCAGCCTCTGCCAGGTAGTTCGGCATCGAGGCTGCTATGGCCACTGGCAACCGATTTTTGTAGCGACTGGGTCTCGGCGGGGCTGCAGAGCTGTGCCCGAATCGTGTCAGGCAGCGCGAGGCCGGGGGTGCGTGAATACATGGTGCTAGAGCCCTGCCCGGGGATTACGAATCACACCAATGCCCAAGCCCTCGATTTCGAGAAAGTCACGCTCAGGGTCGACCACGATGGGTTCAAATTCGGGGTTTTCGGGCAAGAGCAGTACCTGATTGCCATCGCGTTGCAGGCGTTTCACGGTTACTTCATTTTCCAGACGGGCCACCACAATCTGGCCATCGCGTGCATCGGCAAGGCCTCCGTAGAGGCGTTTGACCGCCAGGAGGTCGTCGTGCAGGATGCCGGCGTCTCGCATGCTCATGCCGCGGACCTTTAAAAGATAGTCGGGTGGGTTGGGGAATAGCCCGACATCGATTTGATATTCGGTTTCGACATGTTCACTGGCCAGAATGGGGGCGCCAGCAGCAACCCGCCCCACCAGAGGAATGCGCAGGCCGGCTTCGACATCGGCCATGGCCTTTACGGCAAACTTTTTCAGGCGGCTGGCCGCAGAAGAGGAGACCGACCGACCGAGGGTTTGGCGAAGGCTTGGCTCCGTGTCGTCTAAGTCTTCTTCAAGGCCTTCTACAGGGTGCAGCAGCCGAATGCTGCGTGATGCGCCAGGCACCATAGAGATGGCGCCTTTGCGGGCTAAGGCCTTGAGGTGTTCTTCGGCTGCGTTGGGCGATTTGAACCCCAGGGCGGCACAGATATCGAGCCGGGTGGGTGGGAAGCCAGAGTCTTCGATATGCTTGGCAATGAAAGTGAGAATTTCTTGCTGCCGGGCGGTAAGCGCTTTCATCTATAAAACCTTTCAGTGCTGTTTTTTTATACAGTAAACCTTCTTTCTTAAGACTGCAAGTCATGTCCCTTCCTGCCGTGCCCGTCGCCCCTACCTCCGAATCCCCCCCCACGGAACCCTCGGCTGCCCCCGCCTCCATGTCCAGCGGGGCTGTCCGCCTGCCACCGCCTTTTTTTCGGCAGCTACCGGTCTCGGCCTTTGCCGTGGTCATGGGGCTCTCGGGTCTGGCCCTGGTCTGGGCCAAGGTGGCCCAACTGGGCTGGCTTCCCGGAATTGCCAGCCCGTTGGCCTTTGGGCTGGGGCTTTTCAGTGGGGGGGTGTTTTTGGTGCTACTGCTCTTTTATCTGCGCAAGTGGATCTGGCAGCCTGCCTTGGTCAAACAGGAGTGGGCCCATCCGGTGGGGTCTGCATTTTTCGCAGGTATCCCCGTCTGTTTTGCGCTGCTTGGGGCGGTGGCCCTTGGCATCTTCGGGCCGATCGCGCTGCCTCTGTGGGTGGCGAGTGCCGTCTTACAGGTCTTGGTAATCCTCTTTATTCTCAACGCCTGGATTCATCGCGATGCGTTAAAGCCGGCCCACATTAATCCAGTCTGGTTTATTCCTGCGGTGGCCACCAATATGTTGGTTCCACTGGCAGGGGTACGACTAGGATTTCTAGAAGTCTCCTGGTGGTTCTTTGCGGTGGGTGTTCTGTTTTGGGGCATCCTCCTCACTATGGTCTTAGCCAGGATGTTTTTTATACAGCCGCCGCTGCCGGATCGGCTGGTGCCTGCCATTTGCATCTTTCTGGCACCCCCGGCATTGGGTTTTCTTTCTTGGGTTTTACTGACTGGGCAGTATCCCGATGGCCCGGGTCTTGATGCGCTCAGCCACCTGCTCTTTGGCCTCTCGATCTTTTTTGCCCTGTTCTTAGCAACGCAGCTGCACTGGTTTGCCCGCCTCGATTTTTATATCTCCTGGTGGGCGTTTTCCTTTCCCGTAGCAGCCTTCACTGTGGCCTGTCTCGTCTACCAGAGCTTTGTGTCGCTCTGGCTGCTGAAGGTCCTGGCTGTGGGAATGGTGGGCCTTGTAAGCCTGCTCATCAGTTGGCTTTTTCTGCGTACCCTACTGGCCATCTGGCGTCGGGAGCCACAGTTCGTGGAGTAGGGTCTGGCGGGTATTTTCAGGAATCGGCACGGGCCGTTGGCCCTGCTTCTCGACATACACATGTACGAAATAGCCCGCGGCAGAAACCGTCTGCTCGTCGTTGCGGAAGATCCCGACCTCATAACGCACGCTGCTCTTGCCGAGCTTGGCCACCCGCAGTCCCGCATCCACGATGTCGGGAAAGGCCAGCGACGAAAAATAACTACAGCAGGTCTCGACCACCATCCCTACCTCGGTGCTCTCACCGATACGAAGCAGGCCTTTTTCTACCAGGTACTGGTTGACCACCGTGTCGAAGTAGCTGTAGTAGTGCACATTGTTCACGTGGCCATAGACATCGTTGTCCATCCATCGGGTGGTGATGGCACGAAAGTGTCTAAAGTCGTTGCGGGTAAGGCCCTTGAGGCTAGCAGCCGACATCGTTTTACATGCCTGCGTAGGTCGGGCCCCCACCACCTTCGGGGGTCACCCAGACAATGTTCTGGCGTGGGTCTTTAATGTCGCAGGTCTTACAGTGCACACAGTTCTGGGCATTAATGCGTAGCTGGGCGCCTTCTGTGGCCTGGGTGACCGGGTTGCCGGCTGGGTCTAGGTATTCGTAAACGCCTGCAGGGCAGTACCGCGCCTCGGGTCCAGCGTAGTCGGCAAGATTGACGGCCACCGGCACCGCTGTGTCTTTCAGGGTGAGATGCGCAGGCTGATTCTCTTCGTGATTGGTGCCAGAGAGAAAGACAGAAGAGAGTCGATCAAAGCTCACCAGCCCATCGGGCTTGGTATAGGCAATGGGGGCGTGCTGGCTAGCGGGTTCCGTATAGGCATGGTCGGGCTTATGGCTATGCAGCGTGAAGGGCGCCTTCCCGCCAAAGAGTTTCTGATCAATGCCCACCAGCAGCGAGCCCATCCAGAGGCCCTTGCCCATGGCGGGCTTGAAGTTTCGTGCCTTATAGAGTTCGTCATGCAGCCAGCTTTTTCGAAAGGCCTCGGGATAGTCTTTCAACAGGCCATCGCCTGCCTCCTGGGCCTGCGCCTCGAAATAGGCCTCGGCCGCGAGCATGCCGGATTTGATCGCGGCGTGGCTGCCCTTGATGCGGGAGGCATTGAGAAATCCCGCCTCGCAGCCAATGAGCGCACCGCCAGGAAAGATAAGCCGCGGCAGGCTGTTGAGGCCACCCGCTGTAATGGCCCGCGCCCCATAGCCAATCCGTTTGCCCCCCTCAAAGACCGGGCGAATCGCCGGGTGGGTCTTATAGCGTTGGAATTCTTCAAAGGGCGAGAGCCAGGGGTTTTTGTAGTTCAACCCCACCACAAAGCCTACAGCGACGAGATTGTTTTGTAGGTGGTAGAGAAAAGAACCCCCGTAGGTATCGCTCGACAGGGGCCATCCCGCGGTATGCACCACCCGCCCGGGCTGGGACTTCTCGGGGGCTACCTGCCAGAGCTCCTTCAGGCCAATGCCATAGCCCTGTGGGTCTGCGTCGTGGTCTAGGCCAAAACGCGCAATCAGCTGCCGGCCCAGGTGACCACGTGCGCCTTCGGCAAAGAAGGTCATGGGGGCGCGCAGTTCCATGCCTTCCTGAAACTGGTCGGTGGGCTGGCCGTCTTTGCCCACACCCATGTTGCCCGTGGCCACACCCAACACCCGGCTGTGGTCGTCGTAGAGCACCTCTGCGGCGGCAAACCCGGGGTAGACCTCTACACCGAGCGCTTCGGCCTGCGCGGCAAGCCATTTGACGACATCGGACAGGCTCACCACATAGTTGCCGTGGTTCTTGAAGCAGTCGGGCAGAAGCCACTGCGGGGTCGCCCACGACCCCGATTCGGTGAGAAAAAGAAACTGGTCCTCGGTGACCGGCGTGGTGAGGGGTGCGCCGAGCGCCGCCCAGTCGGGAATAAGTTCATTGAGCGCCCGAGGGTCCATGACGGCGCCAGAGAGAATGTGGCCTCCGACCTCTGACGCCTTCTCCAGTACACAGACAGAGAGTTCACGGCCTGCGGTCTGGGCCAGCTGTTTGAGGCGAATGGCGGCGGCCAGACCTGCAGGGCCGCCACCAACCACCACCAGATCAAACTCCATCGATTCTCTTGCCATGGCCTTTGGTTCCCGTTGAATCCTCTACACTACACCTCGAGGCAAATTCTATCGGCTGCCTGTGGACTGGTAAAAACCCATGTAATTCAATGGGGCTGGCCCCTGGCGGCGTGTTCTAAATCTGGTGAGTGACCTGGAGCGTGACATGAACAAACTCTATCCGAACGCCCGTGCGGCCTTGGAGGATGTGCTGAAAGACGGAATGACCCTGGCCGTGGGCGGCTTTGGTCTGTGTGGCATCCCGGAGGCCTTGATCAAGGCGGTTCGTGATCTGGGCAACAAGAACCTGACGGCGATCAGCAACAATGCGGGCGTCGATGGAAAGGGCCTGGGCATTCTTTTGGAGTCCCGCCAGGTTCGTAAGATGATTTCTTCTTATGTGGGCGAGAACAAGGAGTTCGAGCGCCAGTACCTGGCCGGCGAGCTGGAGCTCGACTTCACGCCCCAGGGTACGTTGGCCGAAAAGCTTCGGGCAGGGGGTGCGGGGATTCCTGCCTTCTTTACCAAGACCGGTGTGGGCACCGTGGTCTCTGAGGGCAAAGAAATTCGAGAATTCGATGGCCACAACTATGTGATGGAGCGCAGCCTGTTTGCGGACATCTCGCTGGTGAAGGCCTGGAAGGCCGACCGCTCGGGCAATCTGGTCTATCGCTATACAGCGCGTAACTTTAACCCGAATGTCGCGATGGCCAGCCACATGACGATTGTCGAGGTGGAAGAGGTCGTTGAAAACGGCGCCCTGCACCCCGACCAGATTCATACCCCAGGAATCTTCGTGAAGCGCATTGTGATTAATGCCACCCCGGAAAAGACCATAGAGAAGGTCACCACGCGTAGCGCCTAGGAAAGCCCTAGACGCACTGACCGACCGAACCGTTTTGGAGAGAAACCATGAACCATTGGACCCGTGAACAGATGGCTGCCCGTGCGGCTAAAGAATTGCGTGATGGCTTTTATGTGAACCTTGGCATTGGTATTCCTGGCCATGTGGCCAACTATGTGCCCGAGGGCATCGAGGTCTGGCTGCAGTCAGAAAATGGCCTGCTGGGCATTGGCCCCTACCCCCTGGAGTCGGAGGTCGATGCCGACATCATTAATGCGGGTAAGCAGACGGTGACCACGCTTCCGGGTTCTTCGATTTTCCCGAGCGCCGACTCCTTTGCCATGATCCGTGGCGGTCATATCGACCTGGCCATTCTCGGTGCCATGCAGGTCTCGGAGAAGGGCGATCTTGCGAACTGGATGATTCCCGGCAAGATGGTTAAGGGCATGGGTGGTGCGATGGATCTGGTGGCAGGCGTCTCGCGCGTGATTGTGCTCATGGAGCACACCGCCAAGAAGTCAGACGGTTCTGTCGATTTCAAGCTCTTAAAAGAGTGCAACCTACCGCTGACCGGTGTCGGGGTGGTGGACATGGTGATTACCAATCTGGGGGTCTTTGAGATCAAGCGCCAGGGCCTCACCGTGTTAGAGATGGCGCCCGGGGTCACCATCGAAGAGATTCGTGAGCACACGGCCTGCTCGGTGCATATCTAAGCTTTTTTATGCCCAAGTTTGTCTTCGTTACCGGTGGTGTGGTTTCGTCCCTGGGTAAGGGCATCGCCGCGGCCTCGATCGGGGCCCTCTTAGAGTCTCGGGGGCTGAAGGTCACCATCATCAAGATGGACCCGTACCTGAATGTAGATCCGGGAACCATGAGCCCGTTTCAGCACGGTGAGGTCTTCGTCACAGAAGACGGCGCGGAGACCGATCTCGACCTGGGCCATTACGAGCGGTTCTTAGAGGCCCGTATGCGTAAGGTGAATAACTTCACCACCGGACAGATCTACGACTCTGTGCTGCGCAAAGAGCGCCGCGGCGAGTATCTCGGAAAGACCGTGCAGGTCATTCCGCATATCACCAACGAGATCCAAGACTTTATTCTGCGCGGGGCCCGGGCGGGCTCTGCCGATGAGGTTGATGTGGCCATTGTGGAAGTGGGTGGCACGGTAGGCGATATTGAGTCGCTGCCGTTTCTGGAGGCCATTCGCCAGTTGAGCCTGCGCCAGGGCCGCAACAGTAGCTGTTTTATTCATCTCACCCTCGTGCCCTTTATTCCGTCGGCTGGCGAGCTTAAAACGAAGCCCACCCAGCATTCCGTACAAAAGCTGCGCGAGATTGGTGTGAGCCCCAATCTCTTGCTGTGTCGCGCAGATCGCCCGCTGCCCGAAGACGAGCGCGACAAGATCTCTTTGTTCTCTAATGTGCCGCCCGAGGCCGTGATCTCTGTAGCCGATGTCGACAGCATCTATCGCATTCCACGCATGCTCTGGGAGCAGGCAGTAGACCAGCAGATTGCCGATGCCCTGGCGCTTGCGCCCCGTCCGCCGGCTAATCTGGCCGTCTGGGACGACCTGGTCGAGCGGCTCGAGCACCCGCAGGCCACCGTACGCATCGCCATGGTGGGCAAGTATGTCGATCTCACTGAGTCGTACAAGTCGCTCACCGAGGCGCTGGTGCATGCGGGGCTGCACACCCGGTCGCGGGTACAGATCGACTACATCGATTCGGAAGAACTCGAGGCCCATGGCACGGAGATGCTCGCGGCTTATCAGGGAATTCTGGTACCCGGGGGGTTTGGCAGGCGGGGCGTGGAAGGCAAGATTCTTGCGATACGGTATGCCCGTGAACACAAGATTCCCTACCTCGGCATCTGCCTGGGGCTACAGCTTGCGGTCATCGAATTCGCCCGCCATGTTGCGGGCCTTACCCAGGCGAATTCCACGGAGTTTTTCCCCTCCTGCGCCGAGCCGGTGATTGCCCTGATTACCGAATGGATCTCGTCTGATGGATCGGTGCAGAGCCGGTCGCAGCAGTCCGATATGGGAGGAACGATGCGTCTTGGTGCCCAGCGCTGCCCGGTCAGGCAAGGCACCCGTGCCCAGGCGATCTATGGCCCAGAGGTTAATGAGCGGCATCGCCACCGCTACGAGGTTAATAACCTGTTTAAGGAGCGGCTGGCGCAGGCCGGGCTCGTGATCAGTTCCGAAACGCCCACCGAGGCACTGGTCGAGATGATTGAACTGCCACCCTCGGTGCACCCCTGGTTTATGGCGGTGCAGTTTCACCCCGAGTTCACCTCCACGCCACGTAAGGGGCATCCGCTTTTCATCTCCTATGTGCAGGCTGCCCTGGCCCGTCCGGTTGGGGGCGCTTCTTGAATCTCTGTGGCTTCACGGTGGGGCTGGATCAGCCGTTTTTTCTCATCGCGGGGCCCTGTGTGGTGGAGTCTGAAACGCTTCAGGTAGAGACCGCCGGTCGGCTTCAAGAGGTCTGTCGTAGCCTCGGCATTCCCTTCATCTTTAAGTCGAGTTATGACAAGGCCAATCGGTCTTCAGGCCGCTCTTTTCGTGGCCTCGGACGCGACGAGGGGCTCAAGATTCTGCAGGCCGTAAAAAGGCAACTGGGCCTGCCTATCCTCACCGATGTACATACCGAAGATGAGGTGCCTGAGGTCGCAACGGTCGTTGATGTCTTACAGACGCCGGCTTTTCTCTGTCGACAGACCGACTTCATTCGGGCGGTAGCCCAGAGCGGGCGTCCGGTCAATATCAAGAAGGGGCAGTTTTTGGCGCCCCATGACATGAAGAATGTGATCGACAAGGCCCGCGAGGCGGCCCAGGAAAAAGGCCTCTCGACCGACCGGTTTATGGCCTGTGAACGTGGCGTGAGCTTTGGCTACAACAACCTGGTGAGCGATATGCGTAGCCTTGCCATCATGCGCGAGACGAAGTGTCCCGTGGTCTTTGATGCGACCCATTCGGTGCAGCTTCCCGGAGGGCAGGGCAGTTCTAGTGGCGGACAGCGTGAGTTTGTACCGGTGCTTGCCCGTGCCGCGGTGGGTGTCGGTATCGCGGGGCTTTTCATGGAGACCCATCCCGATCCCTCACAGGCCTTGTCCGATGGGCCCAATGCGGTGCCCTTAGAGAAGATGCAGCCGCTGCTCGAGCAGCTGGTGGCCCTGGACCGGGTGGTGAAGTCCTCGCCGCTGATCGAAACCGAATTCTAAAAACCAGAAGACGTTGAAGGAGAAATAGGACATGACCGCGATTGTTGACCTCGTGGGCAGAGAGGTGCTCGATAGCCGGGGCAACCCGACCGTAGAGTGCGATGTACTGCTCGAGTCGGGCATCATGGGTCGCGCGGCCGTCCCTAGTGGCGCCTCGACTGGAAGCCGCGAGGCCGTAGAGCTGCGTGATGGTGATAAGTCGCGCTATCTGGGCAAGGGCGTACGTAAGGCCGTTGAGCATGTCAATACCGAGATCGCGGAGGCCCTGATGGGGCTTGACGCCTTTGAGCAGGCCGCGATCGATCACGCCCTTATTGCACTGGACGGCACAGAAAACAAATCGCGCCTGGGGGCCAACGCGGTCTTGGCCGTCTCGATGGCGGTGGCCCGCGCGGCCGCCGAGGAGTCGCGACTTCCGCTCTACCGCTATTTCGGGGGCTCTGGGCCGATGGCCATGCCGGTACCGATGATGAATGTGGTCAACGGTGGGGCCCATGCCAACAACAATTTAGACCTCCAAGAACTCATGATCATTCCCGTCGGCGCGCCGAGTTTTCGGGAGGCCCTGCGGTATGGGGCGGAGGTCTTCCATGCCTTGAAGGCCATCCTGCACGATCAGGGCCTCTCGGTGGCCGTGGGCGATGAGGGTGGGTTCGCCCCAAGCGTGAAGAGCCATGAGGCCGCGATTCAAATGATCCTTCAGGCCATCGAAAAAGCGGGCTATGAGCCTGGCCGCCAGGTGGCCTTGGGGCTCGACTGTGCAAGCTCGGAGTTCTACAAGAACGGAAAGTACGAGTTGGCTGGTGAAGGCCTGTCACTGTCTGCTACGGGCTTTGTGGACCTGCTGGCCACCTGGTGTGACAAGTACCCGATTATCTCGATTGAAGATGGCTGTGCCGAAGACGACTGGGCCGGCTGGGCCGAGCTCACCAAGGCCCTGGGCAAGAATGTACAGCTCGTGGGTGATGACCTCTTTGTGACCAACACCAAGATTCTCAAAGAGGGCATCGCTAAGGGCATTGCCAACTCGATTCTGATCAAAATCAACCAGATTGGAACCCTCACAGAGACCTTCGCCGCCATCGAAATGGCCAAGCGGGCAGGCTACACGGCGGTGGTCTCCCACCGCTCGGGTGAGACCGAGGACAGCACCATTGCCGATATCGCCGTGGGCACCAATGCCTTGCAGATTAAAACCGGGTCCTTATCGCGGTCAGATCGGATGGCCAAGTACAACCAGCTCCTGCGTATCGAAGAAGACCTCGGCACAGCCGCCCATTACCCGGGGCTGGAGGCTTTCTATCAGCTTAGGGCTCGGTCATAATCGTGACCATGCCCCCGCTTCCTTCTCTGCGCACTGTTCTGCTCGTCTTTCTGGTCGCTGTACAGTTTCCGCTCTGGTTTAGTTCGGGCGGATGGTTAGAGGTCTGGAAGAAGGAGGCCCAGGTGGAATCTCTGGCTAAGCAGGTCGAAGACAAGGAGCTCATGATTGTTGAGCTCGAGGCCGAACTGCGTGATCTCCGCTCTGGCCATATGGCAGCGGAGGAGCGCGCCCGATTTGAGCTCGGTCTGCTCAAATCCGGCGAGCGGTTCGTGCAGTACTAGCCTTTTACCTCTTGAAGTTCTCTGCGATATCGCACCGCACGTGCCTGATAGCCTTGCGCCCCGTCTGCCATCTTGGCGATCTCTTCAGGCCGAAGGCTTCGAATAATCTTCGCGGGCGCGCCCATCACCAGACTCTGGTCGGGAACCACCATGCCCCCTGTGACCAGGGCGCCCGCACCGATAATGCACTGCTTCCCAATCTTGGCCCCGTTGAGCACCACGGCCTGCATGCCAATCAAGGACTCATCGTCAATCAGACAGCCATGCAGCATGGCCAGATGTCCCACCGTCACATTGCGGCCCAGGGTGAGCGGGCTTCCCATATCGGTATGCAGCACCGAAGACTCTTGAACATTGCTGCCTTCGCCAATCACGATGGGCTCATTGTCGCCGCGCAGGGTGGCGTTAAACCAGACGCTGCTACGCGCATGAAGCACCACATCGCCAATAATCTGCGCGCCAGGCGCAACATAGGCGGTGGGATCAATCTGCGGCTGTCGGGGTCCAAGCTGGTAGACGGGCATCGGGGGCTCCTTCATGCATGGGGAATGGTAGGGTAAGGACCATGGTGCCACACGATCTGAACGTCGACCTTCATATGCATTCCTCGGCCTCCGATGGCGTGTTGTCTCCGGCCGATCTGGTAGCGCGAGCGGCGGCCAATGGCCTGGAGGTCATGGCCCTGACAGACCACGACACCCTCGACGGGCTCGCAGAGGCCACCGAGGCCGCGGCTGATCACGGCATTCGGTTCACCCCGGGGGTGGAGATCTCGGTTACCTGGGCTGGAGAGACCTTGCATCTGGTAGGCCTGGGCTTTGACCCTCAGGCCGCCCCGTTACGCGAGGCGTTGCGGGAGATGCAACGTAGCCGGCATCGTCGTGCCCAGGAGATGAACCAGGCGCTCGTGGATGCGGGCCTGCCGTCTGTACTCGAGGCGGCACTGGCCTTTGCTGGAAACCCCATGCTCGTGGGGCGTACCCATTTCGCACGTGCGCTGGTGGCCCAAGGGG
>JBDLQX010000021.1:0-6753 GCA_039800345.1 Pseudomonadota bacterium
CCGTCCAGGCCCAGGCCTTCACGCGATAGCCCTCGGGCCCGTGATCAACAACATTAATTCCCGTGTTAGGAATGCCCCACTCGCGCGGTGCCGCGAGGTCAATTTCCTGGGCAATACGAAAGACCATATCAAGCACGCCGCCATGGGTGAAACACAGCACACGCTCGCCAGCGTGGTCAGTCAAGAGCCGAGTCACACAGCCTTGAATACGCGCGAAGAAATCATTGAGGCTCTCGCCGCCCGCAGGCCGAAAGTCTGGATCGCGGCTTGCCCAACGACGTGCTGCCTCTGGAAACTGCAGGGGCATCTCTGCGTGGCACACCCCTTGTAATTCGCCAAAGTGACGCTCAGCCAATGCGGGCTCTTGCCGCAGAGGCAGCCCGAACTGAGAGGCCAGGGGCTCCGCCGTATGCCAGGCCCGTACCAACGGACTCGAATAGGCGACATCGAAGGACGCCGGCAATACCGATGGCTGGCCCTGGGCAACGAGTGCGCGCAGACGCTGCGCCTGGGCGACCCCTTCTGCATTCAAGGGCTCATCAAGCTGCCCCTGAATACGGCCCTGCACGTTCCAATCGGTCTGACCGTGACGAATGAACACGAGGGTCGTCACGGTTTGGGCCTGCATCGTCTTATAAGGTCGTTGCGCTGTTCTTGGCGCTCTGTCATGGAGGGGGTCTCTGTCAAGAAAGAATATCCTGCACGATACCCGCTAAATCCAGCGCCTCACGCTCCGGGTTACAGAGCTGCGGCGCACGCTGCGTCAAGGCATCATGCCAAGATGCAGCGACCTTATTGTCTGTTGCAAAGGCCAGCAGCTGCCGGCTGAGATCGTGGATGTCGCCTTGGGAAAAGTAGGCTGGGTAGTCTTCTCCCAGAATGCCCAGATGCCCAGAAATACGGCTCGCGAGCACCGGAAGCCCCTGACCAAACGCCTCGGCAATCACGAGGGCACCGCCCTCCATCAGCGAGGGGTGCACGAGCAAGTCTGCCTTGGCCATCTCGGCTCGTACGGTATCCGCATCGCAGTGCCCCAGCAGTGCAATACGCTGCGGGTTTCGTGCTGCTAAGGACTGAAGAGCCTGCATCAACGCATCGTCAAGACTTCCGCCGAGATGACGTAGGGTGCTACCCGCGGGCAACGAGAGAAATGCCTGGAAACCCGTAAGCGGATCTTTCTCTTTACGAACATGGCCCACCATAAGTACCCGAAGATCTCTGGCCCGGTCGGTTCGTGGTCGGCGATGCAGTTGGGCCGCATCGCCGATAGCGGACTGCAGAAGCACGCGGCATGGCGGTACCTCAGGAAGTCTCTCTTGATGTGCGATGGACTGCAAGCGGCTACAGGCATCCCCCTGCAGTGCCACAACCACGCGGGCCTGGGTAATGGTGTCGACGGCCTGCTGAAAAAAGATGAGGGTACTCAGACCAGCGAGGTCGGCATAGAGATCGGTACCCGTGAGCACGACCCCATAAGGCTTCTGCGCGAGCTGTAGCGCTATCGCTGCTGCGTGACTGCGGCGGGCATGTAAAACAAGGGCGCCCGCGGCTGCCGTGATCTGCTGTGGGGAGGGTAACCCCACAGCAATCTCCGCAGCCACCCCCTGCCCCTGCAGCAGCCGGGCATAACGCTCGGCGGTACGCCAGTTCCCTGAACCCGTTTCGGGCCCGTAGGGGGTGACTATGAGAACGCCCCTACCGCATAGCAGAGACTTATCGGGAACGCTCAAAAAGGTGGCTTCGTGGCTAGCGCCTTGGATAGTGAAAAAACGAAAATAAAAGGTCCTTAGATCTCATTCTTAAATACCTCTTCTGCAGATGCTGCACTCAAAAGTGACTCCGAGTATCGGGCCAACTCCTCCATGCTCGCTGAGTCTAACGCAGTCAGGCACTGGGAACTCAGGGAGCCAAACTTACTTTCCAATTGATGGAGCAGAAGAGACTTCATTCCTTCTGCCTTGCCTTCTGCCTTGCCTTCTGCCTTGCCTTCGGCTCTGCCTTTGGCCTCCCCTATGGCAATCCCCTGGGCCATACCCTCATCCCACTTGTAGTCGGCAATGGCGTTAAGTTCTCGCACATAGGTGATGCGTCGCTCGGCTTCCAGCCGCTCCTGCGCGGTCGCGCTGACGGACTTTAAGATCTCAAAGGCTTCTTTTACGTCTGGGTGGGTGACCTGCTCCATGGCTTCTCCATTGTTCACATCAGAAAAGAACACACTCCAATCGTAGAGCGGTTTGTTGGTTTTCTCTAGCCCCGGGCGTTTCAGTTTGGCCAGTTCCAGAAAGTTCAGTTCCAACTGAATATCCAATGCCCGCTGGGGCTGGTGGTAAGTCACCATACCAAAGCGCCACTGGGCGCGTTCCTCTTCTTCGGGGGCCCGGAACAAGGCGAAGTTGAGAATGTTCACCCCAATCACCGAGCGCAGCTTTCCGTAGCGCTCCCCGCTACTCAACTGCTCCACAAAGGCCCGGGCAATGTAGTAGAGCGACCGGGCAGGGTAGTCGCGCTGAGAGCTCACCTGCACCTCGACATCGATGGTTCTGCCCTGGGCGTCTAGAGCCTGAACGTCCAACACAATGCCTTTGCCTGTAATCTCCTCGGGAAGAATCGTGGGGTTGAGTACCTCGGTGAGAGTGAGCCGCTCGGCATCACCCCGAATGACATTGACTAGATCACTTAGCAGGTCAACCCGCTGGGCAAAGATGCGTTTAAAGACGTAGTCGTTTCGGGGGTCAAGAAGGGGGGCGGAGGAAACCGTAGAAGCGCTGGAAACAGAATCGGCAGAAACAGCAGGGGAAGAATCCGATGGGCGCGAAGACGCAGACATAAAAGGAACCCGGCCAACCCGGGCGTGGCATGAAGGGGCCACCACCCTAGGGGCCCAGGCTCCCCAAGACTATTGGCCGTACCGGCGATAAATCCAATCTGACCACCTGCGTGGCACGTTCGTGCGCTGCTGGCCCATCAATCGCCTATGATTCGTAGCAATCCCTCGTTGAATCGTTCATCAATCGTCTACCTGACTTGCACATCGCAGAGCCACAATTCCTCGCCCCTTGTCCGACGACCTTCGTACCCTTTCCATCACAGACCTCGCATCGCACCTGCTCGCGGCGCGACAGACCAGCCATGCGCTGCTCGACTGCTTTGGGGCCGCGCTAGACAGCGAGCGGCTTGCTGTCCCTTTTCAAGAGAATCTCAACCCCCCTCTCTGGGAGTTTGGCCATGTGGCCTGGTTTACCGACTACTGGATCGCCCGTAACCCCCAACGTACAAAAGGAACCAAATACGCAGCGACAGCGCACCTGGCCTCTGCCCTCCCCCCGGCCGACGGCCTCTTCAATTCGGCAACCGTAGCCCATGAGACCCGTTGGCAACTCCCCCTTTTGGGAATTACAGGAATACATCAGTATTTGCGGGACGTGGCAGTTCGCACGGAGGAATGCCTCAGCGCAGATATCGCCGCATTGAAGGCACCCGGCACGGAGGAGGGCCTAGGCCAACCGTCAGACGACGGCACCAGCTACTTTTATCGGCTGGCGCTGGCCCACGAAGACATGCATGCAGAAGCCTTTTATATGACGGCTCACGATCTGGCCTTCCCACTCCCAGGAACCGCTACGCCGCCTTGGAATGACGCCTCAAAGTCCGAACGAGAAACCTACCGCGTAGCTAGAGAGACCGCAGAAAGACCTCAGATCGCGATACAGACCACATCGGTCAGCCTTGCACCGCCCACATATGGCTTTTATTTTGATAACGAGGCTAACGCACTCAGTGCTGACCTTCAACCTTTCGAGATCGATGCTCGGCCCATAAACCATGGGGAATACGCCGCCTTTATCGAAGACGGTGGCTATCAACGCACGGAGTTCTGGACACCTGAGGGCTGGGCACTGCGTCACCACCAAAACCTACAGGGACCAAAGCATCTCTCTCTATCCAACGGAAGAATCTACAGGCAGTGGTTCGGACAGACCCACGAGGTACCGGCCTGGTTTCCGATGATGCAGGTGAGCCTCTATGAGGCGCAGGCCTGGGCGCAATGGGCGGGAAGGCACCTGCCTACCGAAGCGCAGTGGGTCGCGGCCGCGCAGGCTGCACCGCACGACTTTCTCTGGGGCTGGGTATGGGAATGGACAGACACGGTTTTTCTGCCATTTTCAGGATTTGTAGAGCACCCGTACAAGGAATATTCCGTGCCGTGGTTTGGCGATCATCAGGTACTGAAGGGCGCCTCATGGATTACCAATAACCGTCTTCGCAACCTACGACTCCGCAACTTCTACAAACCCCATCGGGCCGACGTCTTCGCAGGCTTTCGCACAGTACGTTACCCATGAGAACAGCCGGGGAGCACATGAACGGGCGACCGACGAGCGTGCCTGCCTTTCGCGAGGCGGCGACCGACCATGGGCTAGACCGGCCAATGAGAATCGCAAATAACCCCCGCAGCCCCTCGAAGCGCACTTAAGGGCGTGCGACAAATACCGCGAATCCTTTGCGAGCGTCCTGAAACACCCCCGTCACCGCATAGCCAGCTCTCGCAAGTAACGCGGTAAACGAGGCGACCGTGTACTTATAGGAATTCTCTGTATGAATCCATTGGCCCAGCGCAAAAGAACGCGTACCACCCGGCCACTCTACGGAGAGATCGCGAAGAGCCACCAGATGCATCTCGATGCGACTCTCTGCCGCGTTAAATACCGCCCGATGTCGCCAGTCGTGAATCGAGAAATTGGAATGAAGGCGCCGATTCAGATGCAACAACATGTTCAGGTTGAAAGCCGCCGTAACCCCCAGAGGATCGTCGTAGGCGAGTTCTAGGGCGGCGGGGTCCTTCACCATATCCACCCCAATCACTAGCCCTTCAGCGCTGCCATCACGAATAAGCCCCCGCAAAAACGCCTCGGCCTCTGTCGGATGAAAGTTGCCAATACTCGAACCGGGATAAAAATAGACCCGCGGCCGATCGGGCGGCACCATCGACTGAATCGCCTCGGCAGACAGTCCCTGCGAAAAGTCAATACCAAGACCCTCGACGGCCAGTCCCGGGAACTCACGACGCAGAGCCTCTAGGCAATTACCCATAAACTCCACCGAGATATCCACTGCCAGATATTGCACTGGCTTGAGCACCGGGATCACCCGCGCTGCCTTACGGCAACTGCCTGCACCCAGATCAATCAGGCACGAGCCCAACGGCAGGCCTTCAACAATCTCTGGCATCGACTGGCCAAAGATCTCGGCCTCCTGTCGGGTCGGGGTGTACTCCGGTAACTCCGTAATGGCCTCAAAGAGTCGGGCACCGAGGGCGTCGTAGAGATACTTCGGCGAGACATGGGGCTGTGATGCTGCAAGCCCTGCAGCCAACTCGGCCCGAATCGCGGCCACATCTTCTCTATAAATCTGCATCAGAACCAGAACCCCCCAATGACCGCCCCCAGGACCACCACCAGCCAGGGGGGAAGATGCCAAAAAACCAAGGCGACAAAAGCCAAGAGTGCCAGAGCCATGTCTTGCGGCCAGGCCACGGCACTCACAAAGACTGGGTCGTAAAAGGTCGCCATAAGCAGCCCGAGAACGCCGGCATTCACCCCCCCCAGCGCCGCTCGGGCCCGGGGACTCTCTCGCACAGAGACCCAAAAGGGCAGGACCCCGACAAGGATAATAAAGGCGGGAAGAAACGTGGCCACGAGAGCAAGCAGCCCGCCCGCCCAGGGGGTCATCCAGTCTGCGGCAGGCCCTGAGAGTGAGGCACCCAGAAATGCCGTAAAACTAAAGAGCGGACCAGGCAAGGCCTGCGTCACACCATAGCCCGCCAAAAAGACATCGTTGCTGATCCAGCCGGCAGGAACCAACTGGCCTTGCAAAAGCGGCAGAAGTACATGGCCCCCGCCAAAGACCAACGCGCCGGCACGATAAAAGACATCCATCACGGTTGCCCAGCCCGACTGAACCGTGGCCGCAAAGAGCGGCAGAAAAAAGAGCATCGCAAAAAAGATGCCCAGCCAGACAGATCCCGCCCGACGACTCAGAGGAAATGAAAACGCCGACGAGGAGAGCTGAGGGGGTGGCGTGACAAGCCAGAGCCCTACTAACCCACTGGCGAGAATAATCATCCACTGGCTGGAGGCCGCGGCAGAAAGAAGTGCCCCAGCTGCGGCCGACACCATGATTCCGGCACGCACCGCATCGGTACAGATCGAACGGCCCATTCCCCAGACGGCCTGTGCGACGACCGCCACCACTACAATCTTCAATCCCAAGAGAACGCCTGTGGGAACGAGCGAGCCAAAGACCGAAAGGCCCAAGGCCGCACTAATCATGATGAGGGCAGACGGTAGTGTGAACCCCAGCCAGGCCGCGGCCGCGCCTGCGTAGCCTGCGCGGGATAACCCAATTGCCATGCCGAGCTGGCTGCTGGCTGGCCCGGGAAGAAACTGACAGACCGCCACAAGCTCCGTGAAGGCTGCATCGGTCATCCAGCCACGTCGCGCAACAAACTCCTGCCGAAAGAAGGCAATGTGGGCGACCGGGCCACCAAAAGAGGTCAGACCAAGCTTAAGAAAAACCCAGAGAAGATGAAGGGGCGAAGACACTTGGTCATTTTAGGCGCAAACGTCATTATTACTACCGCACGAGCTTGGGGGGGCCAACAATCAGGGGCGGGCCAAACCCACCTGTGCCGGTGGTGTCGCACTCGGTCTTCATCTGTACCCGCACGTTCGGCTTTGAACCGCCATCAGCCGA
>JBDLQX010000022.1:0-31721 GCA_039800345.1 Pseudomonadota bacterium
GGCTTGCCGCGCTAGGTATCTTTCAGCTGGCACTGCCCTGTAGTCTTTTGGTCTGGCTCAGCCGTTATCTACCGCCACAAGAGATTGCACTCTTATCGCTTTTCGAAGTGGTCCTCGGGCCAGCATGGGCCTGGCTCTGGGGTGGAGAGCTCATTACTCTGGTGACGCTTCAAGGCGCGGCCCTCATTCTGGGGGCCTTGGTCTTCAACACGCTGGCACGTCACCGCAGCGCAGGCCATTCAGACTCTTAGTATGCAGCAGGCGACGGCGGCTATGTCCCCCCGCGTAGGGCTTGTCTTTGACTACGACTGGGACGCCGCCGCCCACCGAAGGCTTGAAGGCCTTGTCGCGTTTGACCGCTCAGGCTTTGATCTCTTTACCTGGGCAGGAAGGCTTCGCCTTTTGAGGCTCGACCTTACCGCCTTTGCAAATCGCCTTGCGGCCCGGGGGCAAAAGTATGCCTGGTCTGCTGTGGTGTCCCACCATGAACTCTATGGGGCGCTCGTGGCAGCGCTGGTGGCGGAGCGGTTGGGGCTTCCCGGCCCTGGGGTGCGGGCGGTCTTGGCCTGTCACCACAAGGGGTATACACGGGCGATTCTTCAGCAGGTATGCCCCGAGGCCAATCTTCGCTCGGTAGTCATAGACCCTGCAGGGGTGTTTACCCAGGGTGGGTTGCCGTGGGCGCTGACCGCACCCGTATCTATGGGGTTTCCTGTCTACCTCAAGCCCGTACGAGCCACCTTTTCGGTTTTGGCGCGAAGCATTGAGGGGCCAGCTGCCTGGGAGGCTTATTTTTCGCAACTGACGCGTGATCGTTGGATAACCAGGCGTCTCCTGGCGCCCTTTGAGGCTGTCTTACAGGCCTACCTGCCAGAGGCTGGTTCGTCATTTCGATTTCTTGCCGAAGAGCCCGTCTGGCATCCTCAGTACAACCTCGATGGTTATGTCGATAGGTCCGGAACACACCTTCTGGGTGTGGTCGATGCGGTCTCTTACCCCGGTGTACAGGCCTTTCAACGGTGGGAATACCCATCGCGACTCCCTGCCTTGGTGGTTGATGCAGCCTTGGCCATTGCAAAAAAGTTTCTCAAAGCGATTGGCTTTGGTCAGGGCTTTTTCAATATGGAGTTCTTCTATGACCCGACGTCGGAGAAGATCTCAGTAATTGAGTTTAATCCTCGCCTGTCTTCCCAGTTCAGTGATCTCTACCGCATGGTGTCTGGTTGCAATCCCCATGCGATGGCCCTAGCGCTTGCGCAGGGCCAAGACCCGCGGGCGCTACCAACGGTCGCGCCGACTGCGCGCGTCGCGGCGAGTCTTGTCTGGCGGGCGTTTGATGCGCAGGATATTCCTCGTACGCCAACCCGAGAGGCGCTTGGCCGTCTGGCCAGAGACTTTCCAGCACAGACAGTCTTTACGTTTTCCCGGTCGCCGGCTGCAATTCGGCGGGCCTTTACCTGGATGGAGAGTTATCGCTACGGCGTGGTTAATGTGGGTGCTGCGGATTCTGAGGGGCTATATCGACAGTCAGCACAGATTTCCGAGATTCTGGGCTGGCCCAATGCGCCCTATGCCCAACACCCACCCGCCTTGTCTCAAGCCTTTGGGCCTGCGGCTGTCCGAGCCCGCTGACCACTGCGCAGCCAATGGCTGCGAGATAGGGCAGGGCCTGGAGTACGAGAACACCAGACCAGCTCAAGCGGTCTGGTGTGGACGTTCCGGACGGCATTAGCCAGAAAATACAGAACAGCACGAAGAGGCTCAGCCCCAATACCAGCTCTTCGCGGACGGCGAAGAGCTGTCGCGCAAGTGGGCTGTATGCAGGGGTCTGGAGGGCTGGCGTAAGACCGGCTGCGGGGCTTAGCCCTTCGGACTTTTTTCGGGTGATTTCGAAGACCGCCTTTTTATGTCCGAGCCCCGCGAGAAGTCCGCGGGCAATCACATGCGAGAGTGCGAGGCCCGCTACGCTTGCGCCAAGCAGGTCAGGCCATGGACAGTCGACGCGACGCGTATAGAGGGCCAGGCCGATGACCAGCCTAAAGCCCAGAAATGCAATCAGGGGCAGAAGCAGCAGGGGGTCGGGAAGCGGGAAATACCTGGGCGAGGCCAAGGCGCCCAGAGTCCAGACGATGGCGCCCAGGCTGAAAAGTAGGTGCAATACATCGCCCATCCAGGGCAGCCATCCGGCCAAAAAATGGTACCGCTGAGACCGGGTGAGCGTGGAGGGTGCAAGGAGCTTTCTGGCATGTGCTTTAAGAATCTGCATGGCGCCTTGGGCCCAACGCCGGCGCTGCCGACGATAACTGCTGAAATCGTCTGGCAGTAGTCCTTGGCCTAAGACCTCATCCACATAGACGGCCTTGAGTCTTTGGGCAAGGATCCGCAGTCCCAGTTCGGAGTCTTCACAGATACAGTCTTCGTTCCATCCACCGAGCGACCGCAACGTCTGCGCACGGATAAGCGTCATGGTGCCGTGCTGAATGATGGCGTTGCGCTGATGCCGATGGTGCATACCGATGCGAAAGAAGCCTTCGTACTCCCAGTAGGCCAAACGTGAGAAGGGCTGCACCAGTGCATCGCGGTGGGCCTGTGGGGCCTGAATCAGGCCGGTGGTAGGGTCTTGAAAATAGCCCGACACCGCCTGAATCCATCGGGGATCCACCAGATAATCGGCATCCACCACCCCGACCCAGCCGGCCTTGGGGTCGGTCTGGCGAAGAGCGAAATTTAAGGCGCCTGCTTTAAAGCCGGGCCACTGGGGCAGGTGGAAAAAGCGCAGCCGAGGGTCGCCGCACTGGTCCGCAAACGCGGCCACCGGCCGCCAGAGGTCTGGGTCTGTGGTGTTGTTGTCGACCACGATGATTTCGAGTGCCGGCCAGTCGAGGCGAAGCAGGTGCCTGATGGCTTGAATCACCATCGCCGGGGGCTCGTTACTACAGGCCAGATGGATACTTACCTTCGGCGCAGTCGCAGGCTCGGCCCATGGGGGGGTCGGCTTCTGGCGTCGTAGGCTCCCCCGCCAGAAGACTTCGGAGAACTCAAAAAGCTGAGAGAGCATGAGCAGAGTGAGGATTGTTAAGGCACAGACAAGGCCGGCTGCCAGCATGAACTCGATGGGCTGTAGATAGTCGGCAAAGGGCCGAGATGAAAATGCCACGGTGCCGATGACGAGAAGCTGGCTTGGAAGAAGAAATCCCAGGCGGGCGATCGTTCGAAGTCGTGCAAGCCCAAACAGAAAAGGAACCGCCACGGCCAGACCCACCAGCGCGGAGAGGATTGCCTGGCCTAGGGTGTGTGCCTGTTGTTCCAGTGGACCCTGCAGGGGAAACTTTGGCTGCCGATCTGTATCCCAAAGGCCCCAATGCGCCCCTGCCTGCCCTTCAATCGATTTCTTCCAGGGCTGATCGATGGCCTCCATGAGGTAGTACTCCAGGCCCAGGGCCTGCGCCTGAGTCACGAACTGCCGAACAAATAAGGCCTGGTTCTCCGGTGATGCAATCGCAGGCCCCTGGGGGGGGCCGTGGCTCGGCCAGCCGACCTCGCCAATGACAATTGGCAGCCGTGGGAACCGATGCTGAACCTCCTGCAGGCGGGCGAGCGCGTAGGAGACTGCCTGCTCTGCAGGAACCTTTTCCCAATAAGGCAGCAGATGGACCGTGATGAAATCGACATGTTTCGCGAGTTCTGGCTGTGCGAGCCAGACATGCCAGGGCTCGGCGGTGGACACCGGTGTAAGAAGCTGCCGCCGCGTCTGGTCAAGAATCTGGTAGAGATGCTCGGCAGGGAGCCTTTCTGTCAGCTGGGTCTCGTTTCCGAGTATGAGTCGCTCGACATTTTTGTGGTCGCGGGCGGCTGCGATGGCAGCGCGGAGTTCTGCCTGGTTGCGAATCGGGTTCTGATCGAGCCAGGCCCCCAGCGTGACTGACAATCCATGTTCTTGGGCGAGCGCCGGGAGCATGGGCAATTCGGTCGCACTGTAGGTGCGCAGTCGTTGGCTGTGGGGGGCAAGCAGGGCCAGGTCTGCCGAGAGCGAGGCCGTTGTGAGGGCACCGGGATCGGCAGGGCTATTCCAGCGACCATATCCGTTGTAGGCCAGGCCCGACATTGGCTGCACGATATTGGGAGCGGACGGGGGCGCAAGGAAGAGGCCCCAGGCAAAGGCATGCACGGCGGCGAGGACAACGAGGCCCCAAAGCCCGAGGAAAAAGCGGGGCCTGATGAGCGACGGGAAGGAAACTCTCTTATCGTGCAGCACAGTGCTCTAAGGAAAAAGGAAGAAAGAAAGACTCATGCAGACCAGATCTGATCGCTGGGCCCAAGGACTGATCGTGGCCGCTTGCCTGGGCCTGGGCCTCTGGGCCGCTGAGCGCCTCTGGCCCCATGCATTGCCAACGGTGGAAGCCGCTATTCTGCCATGCGTCTCGTATGCCCCTTTCCGTCATCCAGATCATTCGCCGTTTGATCCTCGCCTTCGATTTGACCCTACCTCTCTCAGAGCCGATCTGGCCCAGATTCGTTCCATAAGCCTGTGTCTGCGCACCTATGGCCTGGATCACGGCATGGAACAGCTGCCCGTCATCGCCCGTGAGATGGGACTTCGTCTCCGGCTTGGGGTCTGGCTCGGCCAGGACCCCGTCGCCAACCGACGCGAGATGGAGCAGGCAGTGGCCCTGGCAAGCGCTTACCCCGACGTGGTTGAAGAGGTGATTGTGGGCAATGAGGTCTTGCTGCGGGGAGACCTCTCGCCCGAGGCATTGGCCGAGATCCTCGCCGAGATGCAGCGTCGTGTTGATCTGCCGATCAGTTATGCGGATGTCTGGGAATTCTGGCGCCGCCACTCAGCAGTATTGCGGCCGCATGTGGACCGCGTGGTGGTGCACATACTGCCCTATTGGGAGGATGACCCCATTGCAGTTGACCAGGCGGTGGACTACGTCTATGCGCGGTATGCAGAGATGCGGGCAGTCTTTGCGCCCCTACCGGTCTGGGTGGGCGAGACGGGCTGGCCTGCCCGGGGCCGCAGCCGGGGGGGCGCGGTGCCCGGTGTGCACGAGCAGGCCTTCTTTGTGCATGGCCTTCTACACAGGCACCAGTCAGAACCCATTCCGTTTAACCTCATCGAGGCCTTCGACCAGCCATGGAAGCGCGTGCAGGAGGGCGCGATGGGGGGCGCCTGGGGGGTATTTGATTCCGGGGGGCATCAGCGGGTGAACTGGCACAGGCCCGGCTCGGGCGCTGTGGCGCAGGGCGCCGCAGTGGCGGGTCTTTCCGGGATTTTTTGCCTTGGGCTCTGGCTGCTCTGGCGAGACCGTCATGCTGTGCCTGGGGTGCGCACCACTCGGCAGTTGCGGGGCGAGGTCTGGTTTCTGGCCCTCTTGATTCTGGGCCTTCTTGTGGTTCAACTAGCGATGGCCTGGACTTGGAGTCGCAGCGCCGGAGAATGGGGGGCGGCATTCCTGCAGATTGGTGTCACGGGTATGTTGAGCCTTGCCCTAGCGGAGCAGATTCTCTCTGTCAGATCGGCAGGGTACTACCGCCCGTATTGCCCTACGGGTCTGCTGCCGTGGTTGGCGGGGCTCTGGCTTGTACTCGTTCTCATCACCGCCCACGGACTGGTCTTTGATGGCCGTTATCGTGCCCTGGCCTGGCCCTTGTTACTGGGGCCGGTGGTGCTCGGTGCTGCTGCCACACTGCTGGGGTTGACCAGACTCTGGCGGCCCTGGCCGATTCGATGGATGGCCTACCTGGCCGGGCTAGCAGGGGCTCTGGTGGTCTACCAAGAGGGTCTGGAAAATCGTCAGGCGCTTACCTATGGGGCTTTACTGGCCTGCGTTACCGTACTGACGCTGGTGGCGGCGCGTGTGCCTCCACGGGGGCCCTCTGGTAAGGAAGGCGATCCAGCAGACGACCAGGCAGCTAAGAGCATCTCAGGCAAATCGTGAAGGCCCCCGAGGGGCGCCTGCCGGGTGTGCAGGCCTCTCGTAAAGCCTCTTGCCTCTAATGGCTCCAAAAGACGTGGGTCGCGACTGATTATGTGCACAGGCACATCCCAGGAGACGCCTTCCCCAGTCACGTTGGCTGTGGGCTGGTGATCACCGATCAGCACATAGACGGTCTCGCGCGCCTCCGGCCGTGCGAAGTAGCCAGAAAGCCATTGATAGACATAGTTCACCATGCGTAGATAGTCTGGCCGCATGTTGAGCCAGTTGGGCTTCTCGGCCTGCGCTGCAGCAAGCGATTCGGGATCAAAGGGCTCGTCCGTCAGAATCCGATCCCAGTCGGGCTGATACGGCGGCACGGGGCTAAAAGGCAGGTGCGAGGTGATGGTCGGAAAAAAGATGAACCGCGGAGGCGTCTCGGGGCTGCGTGGGTGCAGCTGTTCAAATCGGGCAAGGGCAAACTGGTCCGGGACAGACCAGAAGCCCAGGGGCGGGCCGCGGTAGCCCAGGGCCGGCCCATCGAGGTAATGGGTAAACCCATAAAACAACCGCTCGGGCCAGGGCCAGGCGACTGCGTGATAGAGACCAAAGGTCTCGTACCCTCGCGCGCGAAAAAGTCCAATCAGCGTGGGCTTCTCGGTGGTGAGCAAAAGGTCGTGGCGACGCGGGTCGGTGAGATCTACCCCTGACAAGACCGACATGTGGGCAAGGTCGGATGCACCGCCCACGGTAGGTGAGCGAAAGAATCCCGTGACCACCGATCGACCAGTCTCTTTGAGGGTCTTGTCGAGTCGCGCGCGTGCGTTGGCCGTGGCGGCAAGGGCCTCGGGATGGTCATAGAGAAATGCCCCGAAAGATTCCAGGAAGACCACCATTACGTCGCGGCGGCCGAGAAGGTCGAGGACCTCTGACGGAGAACGGGCCATGGCCGCCATGGTCTGCTCAACTGGGGTCTGGTTGGGCAGGGCCTGGGCAATGGCCTCTGGCGACTGGGCTTCCCAGAGCAGGGTAAGTTGTTTCCAGTAGGTGGGAATCACTGGCTTGGAAACGTAAGGCCAGGTTGCCTGCACGCCCCCATAGTTGGCTGCGATGAGTGCAGTGGCCAGTGCGGTGATCACCCAGGTGGAGGCTCGTCGCGCGTAGGGCAGGGCGATGTCTGCGGCGAGAGAGCCAATGCCTCGGAAGATGAGGGCGCTTAGGAGGCCCACAAGGCCTAGTGTGCCAACTAGCGCGGCAAGGCTCGCCCACCAGGGCGCATCGGAGGCCCATACCCAGAGAAACCGCGGGATCTGGGGAATATCCCAGTAGAGGCTGACTGCACGCCCGAAGAGCGAAGGCGCCGTGACATCGAGGTAGCGCGCCACAATGAAAACCAGATAGATCAGGGTCAGGCCGATCTGGAGGCTTCGCGGCAGTGGGGCGACCCGGAGACTGACGAGCGCCAGCACGATGAGCCAGAGCAGCACGAACTCCGGCGCGATTCGCAGGTCGGGTAAGACCGCTGGCGTGGGCCACCAGGCAGTAAAACTTAATAGTGCATTGAGCACTATGAGGCTGAGCAGCCCACGCATGAGGGGGCGTGAACGCAGTACTTCCCTCACTAGCACGCCTTTATACGGCCAAATCCCAGATACCCCATGCCCCATTGGGTGGACTGACGTCGAAAATCATCAAGATGCGGTTCAATGCGATCCCAAGGTGACCAGAGGTCACCCGGCGCACCGTTGTACCCGTAGTTTTTGAGATAGACCCAGAGATTCAGAGGTGCCAGCCAGACCGGAAAATACTTAATGCCCGCAATGGCCACCCGTGCCTGCGGCTTGGCCCGGGCGAGCAGCTGGCCGATGGCCTCGGCCGATCGCAGAATGTCATGGGTGTAGTGAAAAAGTAGGGCGTCTACGGGCCCGGGCAGTCGCAGAGTCTGCGCGCTGGATTCGAAGACCTGCACATTGCGCCAGCCCGCCTCGCGAATACGGGTGTGGGCATGGACGAGCATGTCTGGGCTCTGGTCGAAGCCAAAGACCTGTCCGGTGTCACCTACCTTCTCCCGCAGGAGCGGAAGGCTCAGCCCCGTGCCGCATCCGACATCGAGGACGTGATCTCCCGGCTGAAGGGAGAGTCCCTCGATGGCCTGGACCCGAATCGGCCAGGTCGGACCGCAGGTCTGGTCGTAGTCTGCAGCCCGCTGACGGTACTTGCGGATTGAGACCGCACGAATCTCTGCATCAGATAGGGAGGGCATACGGCACTCGTGTTGGGGGCAGGGGGTAGGGCATGGTGCGGCCGATTACTTTGCAACGCCTTGCACCGCGCCGCGCTTGGGCAGTTGAGACCGTCCTTCTTTCAGATCCTGTGTGCAGGCTACCGTAAAGGAGGACCCAAGGTCTGCCTGTACTTCCTTCGCCCGCGTCTGGCACTGTTCTTCGGACCAATGTTGCTCAATCACCTGCAGGTTGGTGGAGGTTCCAATCCAGACGATTAAAAGCCACTCTTTCATGGCGGTCAGACTCCTGAAGGCCGTTGCTGAATCGAGAGCCGATCGCCCGTCATCAGGGTGAACCGACGGGTGGCCCCCTCTCGCACGACCGAGAGCGTCAGGGCGCTGCCAATAGGCCCAGAGGCCCAGATGCGTCGGTAGAAGTCTGCCAGGTCGAGTACTGCCTGGTTCTCGAGTGCCATGATTCGGTCTCCCTTTTGTAGGCCCGCCCGTTCGGCCGGACTCTTGGCTGAGACCCGCTGAATGAGTAGTCCCCCCTGGGGATGAGGCTGACTGTGAATGCCAAGCCAGGCCTGGGAGGGGCCGGTGCGACGACCAAACTTCAACAGATCGGGAAGCACGGGCTTGAAGATGTTGATCGGAAGATAAAGATTGCCGGGCCGTGCACGGGGCTCGTCGGTGGCATCTGCAACGAGAAGAGAGCCAAGGCCCACCAGGGCGCCGGTTTCATCAAAGAGCCCCGCCCCGCTCCAATTATTTACAGCAGGAATGGTGAGTAGCGGGGACTCCACCAGATACTCCCAGGTGCCGGCAAAGAGCTTACGCGAGGCAAGCAGTAGTTCAGTGGGTTCTGGCTCGCTGTGCCCAAGGGTCAGCAGCCGTTGCGGCGCAATAAGGCGATCGGAATCGCCCAGCGCAACCGGTGTTCGTTGTAAGGGCAGGAGGCTTTTGAGGACCCCAAAGCCCGAGATGGGATCATGTCCTACGATCGTGGCGGGAATACGGCGCCCTTGGCTGTCGATAATGTCTGCGGTCTCCGCCTCGATAAGAAGGTAGCCGACGGTGACTACGGTGTCCCTGTCAATGACGATGCCAGACCCCACCCTCAAGGGCCCGAGGGTCTGTGCACTGGGCGCAGAGGCGCGTGCGGTGGCCTCTACCATGACCACACTCTGCATGATCTGGGCGACGACCTGGGCATTCCCACGGGTGGGGCTGGTCTGGGCACGGAGGTGAGAGGTAGTTGCGCCCATGATGATCAATAAGGCAGCGCCGACGACTCGAATAGCAGCCATCGGGATCGCACCACGCCCTGCGGTGCTGATCGAAGGATTATTTAGTGCGTTGCCATATTTGAAAGGGTTCATAAAGCAGGCATCTATTCGTTTCTGAGGTTTGACTACCGTGTTCTATTTATGAGAACGGGGGTGTATCGGCGTTTCTTTACTTTAGACTTTGGCCATGAACAGAAAAAGCCCTTCCCGACAAGGGGTGAGTCTTCAAGCATGGTATGGCATTCGGTCTTTCGCGGAAAGGGCCATCGCCGAAAGCCCCTTGGGGGGCCTTGATGTCCTGTCTTTGCGCCTGCTTGACTGGATCTACGCCACCCAGTCTTCAAAAGAACCGCTCTACGTTCAGACCATTATCACCAAGTCGCAGGTGGCCTCGCCCGCTACCCTGCACAAATGCCTTGCTGCGCTGCTGGGCGAGGAACTCATTCAGGCGGAGATTGATCCGGTGGACAGTCGCAGGAAGATTATCTCTGCCACGCCTAAGCTGAACCAGGCGATGCTCGAGCTCAATCAGAAGACCAAGCGTTGGCTTGAGGAGCAGTCTAAGATGTCGTGATGGCTGGATCGCTACCGCTACTAATATCAGCACCGCCCCACCGGCGCCTCTGTACCGACTGCGGCGTATCACGATCCTCAGAGCCCAAGAATTGCGCCGTTGCCTGTCAGTTTATTCAGCCCAACTACAGCCGCTGGGAGACCGCGGTGCATGGGGCCCCCCGTAATGGCGATCATCCTGACCAGCTCTATTTCGGCCCGCATCGGGCCATCTGGCGTGCGCGTCTGAGTGCCCCGCTTTTAGGGGCGCAGTGGACAGGTATCACCACCCGTATCGCGGAGCGCCTCCTTGAGAACGACCTGGTGGATGCCGTCTTAACCATGCGGCCCTCTGCGCAAGATCGCTGGCGGCCCGAACCTGTCCTAGTGCGTCGCGTCGCGGACCTTGCTGCCTGTCGTGGCATGCGTATGGGCTATGCGCCACTATTGTCTTTGATTGAACCTGCATTGGCTGCAGGGGTGCGCCGACTGGCCGTCATTGGTATTCCCTGCCAGGTCTACGCCTTGCGTGCCCTAGCCGAGCAGTACGGCTTTGATTCATTGTGGGTGATTGGCACCCCCTGTTCAGACAACACCTCAACCGAGAATTTCCACCTTTTTCTGGAGAAGCTCACCGACCGGCCAGATGCGGTCTCGTACCTAGAGTTTCGTGCGGACTACCAGGTGGAGATCCGGTTTGACGACGGCCGGAAGAGGCTTATCCCATTTCTGCAGCTGCCCCTCTCAGAACTGCCAAGCGACTTCTTTCCTCTGACCTGCAGGACATGTGTCGACTATGTCAATGCCTTGTCAGATATTACCGTGGGCTATATGGGCGGCCAGGGTCAGCAATGGCTGATCGTACGTAACGAAAAAGGGCAGCAGATGCTGGATCTTCTTGGAGACGAGGTAGTCTTGAGCGCCCCGACCGATTCGGGCGACCGCCGGTCGGCCGTGCAAGGCTTCGTTGCGAACACCCGTCGGGCGGCTGGCGGCCTGCCTTTGCGTCGGATGCCCAACTGGCTGCGGCCCCTGGTAGGTCGGCTCATGACCTGGTTTGGGCCGAAGGGAATGGCGTTTGCGCGCGCGCGCATCGAAATGAAGGCCGCGGAGACCATGATTCATCTCGCCCGCGAGGCCCCTGGCCGGATGAAGGCGATGGTACCGGAGCATGTGCGGCGTATCGCCGCCGGGGTTCTCAGAGAGCCTTAGTCGATCTCATCGGGGTCTAATTGGGGAAAATACTCTCCAAAAATGCCTTCAGTGTTTTTCCGGGGATCTCTATACTCAGTCGAGATTTAACCTCTAATCGGAGACACTATGAAAAGACGTGAATTTGTAGCGGGTACCGGAATGGCCGGAATTCTTGCGGCGGGCGTGGCCCCTGCAGTTCGGGCCCAAGAGTCCATTCGCTGGCGCTTAGCCTCGAGCTTTCCGAAGGCCCTGGACACCATCTACGGCGCGGCGGAAACCTTCGCAGCCAAGGTCAATGCCGCCTCCAATGGCCGGCTTACCGTGAGCGTGCATGCGGGCGGCGAGATTATTCCGCCCTTTGGCGTGGTCGATGGCGTTCAGCAGGGCACCATCGAGATGGCCCACACGGCGCCGTATTATTTCTTCGGAAAAGATCCCACCTTTGCAATTGACTGCGCCATTCCCTTTGGCCTGAATTCTCGCCAGATGAGCGCCTGGATGTACGACGGTAACGGTATGAAACTCTTCCGTGAGTTCTATGCCGACTACAACATTGTGAACTTCCCGATGGGCAATACGGGTGCGCAGATGGGCGGCTGGTATCGCAAACAGATCAAGACCCTGGCCGACATCAAGGGTATGAAGATGCGTATCGGCGGCTTCGGGGGCAAAATCCTTGAACTGATTGGTGGTGTCCCACAGAACATTCCTGGTGGGGAGATCTACCAGGCCCTTGAGCGTGGCACCCTGGATTCCGTCGAGTGGGTGGGCCCCTACGACGACCTGAAGCTTGGTTTTTACAAAGTGGCCAAGAACTACTACTACCCGGCTTGGTGGGAAGGTGGCCCGCAGCTGTCGCTCTATGTCGGCAAGAAGGCCTTTGATGCACTGCCCAACGATCTGAAATCGATCGTCGAAGGCGCCGCAGCCTATGCCCATACCGAGATGCAGGCGAAGTACGATGCCCGTAACCCTGGCGCCCTTCGGGAATTGGTGAAAAACGGCACTAAGCTCTTTGCGATGCCCAAGCCGATTATGGATGCTGCCTTTAAGGCCTCTCAGGGCTACTACGCCGAATTGTCGAAGACCAACCCGCGTTGGCAGAAGATCTATGCCGACTACGAGGCCTTCCGCCGCAATTCGAACCAGTGGTTCCGTTTTAGTGAGGCACGGTTTGACAGCTACATGCAGGGGGCAAAGCTCTAACTGCCTGCTTAAGCTGCAAAAAAAGCCCGGCAGTGATATTGCCGGGCTTTTTTTTGATCTGTTTTTTTGATCTATTTCTGCTGTTTCATTTCCCGCAGCAGGGCTGCTCCCGGGTCGTCTTCAGCGGACTCTTGGCCCTCCTCGCCTTCGGCCGTTTCGGGCCCGTCCGTCCCTTCGGACTCTCCTGTGTCATCCGCATTGGGGTCAGACTCGTCTAGAGGGTCGGCCATTGGTAGTTCTACTTCCACATTCGACGATACCGGCGGCTTGTAGTCCCCCAAGAAGTGGGCAGGATAGAAGATGACCGCCAGGGTCATGAGAACCTGAAGCACCACAAAGATAAGGGCACCGCGATAGATCTGGGCTGTCTTAATGCCTTCGACGACCTTTCCGCTGACCTTGTCCACATAGTCTTGGGTTGGGGCCACGCTACGTAGGTAGAAAAGGGAGAATCCAAACGGCGGCGTGAGAAAGGAGGTCTGCAAGATCATCGCGAGAATGATGCCGAACCAGATGAGGTCGATCCCCAGGCTGTTGGCCACCGGCACGAGCAGCGGCACGACGATAAAGGCGATCTCAAAGAAGTCGAGGAAGAATCCGAGCACAAAGACCAAGAGCGTGACCAATAGCAGGAAGCCGGTCTGGCCACCTGGCAGCTGCTCAAACAGCGACTCCACCCAGATATGCCCGTCGGCGGCATTAAAGGTGAAAGAGAAGATGGTCGAACCGACCAGAATGAACATCACAAAAATTGAGAGTCGGGTCGTCTGGTCGAGTGACTGCCCCAGGTTGGCAAAGGTGAGCCGACGTTTCGACCAGGCCATAATCAAAGCGCCCACAGCACCCATGGCGCCGCCTTCGGTGGGGGTGGCGATGCCTAGGAAAATCGTGCCAAGCACAAGGAATATGAGTACGAGGGGCGGTATGAGGGCAAAGGTGACGCGTTCGGCGATTACCGAGAGCAGCTTGAGCCCAGTGAAGTGATTAATCAGCGCCATGATGAGGGCAAAAAAGCTAGCCACGGTGACAGACAGCACTAACAGTTCATCGGCGGGCGCGGGGTCGGATCTTCCGAGTAACGGCCCCATGACGGCGTCGTGGACGGAGTACCAGCCAAAGCCCGCGAGGGCAGAGCCGGCTAGCAACACGATCAGCGACCGATAGCCGGCGCTTCCATCAGCCTCTTTATAGACACGGGCTTCGGGCGGTAGCGCAGGCACCGCCGATGGCTTAATGAGCGCCAACGCGGCGAGAAAGACAAGATAGACCAAGACCAGGATGAGTCCAGGTTTCAGCGCGGCACTGTACATATCGCCCACCGACCGCCCCATCTGATCGGCCAGCACGATGAGCACTAGCGAGGGGGGAATAATCTGTACCAGCGTGCCCGCAGCAAGGATGGATCCGGTGGCGATCGACCGGTTGTAGCCGTATCGCAGCATGATGGGAAGGGAGATCAGGCCCATCGAAATAACCGCGGCAGCGATTACGCCAGTAGTTGCCGCGAGCAAGGCCCCGACAAGCACCACGGCAATCGCTAGCCCTGAGCGCACAGGCCCAAAGAGTTGGCCGATAGTGTCGAGGAGGTCTTCGGCCATACCGCTGCGCTGAAGAATGATTCCCATAAATGTGAAGAAGGGAATGGCCAGCAGGGTGTCGTTCTGCATGATGCCGAAGATGCGCAACGGCAGGGCTTGGAAGAGTACGGGGGTAAAGAGTCCGAGGGCTACCCCGATAAGGCCAAAGCCCAGGCCGACGGCCGCCAATCCAAAGGCCACCGGAAACCCGCTAATTAAGAGAACGAAGAGCCCCAGAAACATAAAGACGGGGAACTGGGACGTGAGCAGTTCGATCACGTCGGCGACTCCTTATCGTCTTTGACGAGGTCCGCGTCTTTGTTCCCAGCCGCCTCGAGCGGATCCGGGCCGATATCGAGTAGAAAGCTCAGCCGCTTATGGAGTTCTGCCATGGCCTGCAGCAGCAGCAGGCCCATTCCCAGAGGAATGGTGAAGAGCACGGGCCATCGAATCAGTCCGCCCGCATTTTGGGACATCTCGCCGCTTACAAACGCAATCGAAAAAAGTGGCCAGGACAGCCAGGCAACGAAAAAACTGGTGGGAATCAGAATGAGGACGATGCCGGCTGCGTCTATGATGTTTCGGGTCTTGGCCGTGAGCCGTGCCGAGATAAAGTCGATACGGACGTGGGCGTTGTGCAGAAAGACATAGCCTGCACCGAGCATGAAGACTGCAGAAAAGAGATACCACTGTCCCTCGAGTAAGGCATTCGAACTGGTGGAGAACACCTTACGCACAATGGCGTTGCCCGCGCTTAGGAGCACCGCTGCAAAAACAAGCCAGCGCAGCCCGTGACCGATCCAGGTCGACAGACGGTCGACAAAGGCAACAACGGGCGTGGTCACGAGGAGAAGGCTTTTCACAATAGACCGATTGTGCCTGAGCTTTTGCCGACTTCCCCCGATTTTTGCGGTTTAGGGCGCACCGTGACTGCTCAGTAATTTCCCTAGACCAACGTAAAATGCGGGTGATGAGTGACGCAAATGAACCGTTCGCCACTGGCCATTTTTAGGAACCCCTCTGTGCCTCGATGTCACGACTCTTACGCCGCGTTTTCTTTCCGGGGGATAGCCTTGGTGGTGAGTCTCGGAGCTGTGCTCGGATGTGGCGGGGAAACAAAGACCGATTGTCCCGATCCCGTTGCCCAGACCCCGGAATATATGACCGAGACCGAAAAAAAGTTGGCGCGGCTTAAAACGGGATTTGATCCGAACTGCAAGTAGACAGGTCTGGCCCAAGCGGGCCAGGTGCTCGCGGGCTTGCGGGCCGCAGGCCGTCGATCACCATCGGCTGCCCCACGGTGTTTAGGGCTGGCTGTCCTGGCGAGACCTCCATCGCCACACAGAGTGCGCGGGCCTCGACCTGCGGTTCCTGAAAAACCTCTGCGATCGACTGCACTGGTGTGCAGGGCACCCCAAGGGCACTCAGAAGACCGAGCCAGTGTGCGCGGGGCTGGGCTGCCAGAAGGGCAGAAAGCTCGGCATTCAGTAGTGCTCGGTGTGCGACGCGTGCGGGGTTGGTCGCAAAACGTGGATCGGCAATCCAGGCCGCCCGATCCAGGGCCTGCGCCAGGGCCGCGAACTGGCCATCGTTGCCTACCGCGAGCACGAGGTAGCCATCTTGGGCCGCATAGGCCTGGTAGGGAACAATGCTGGGGTGAGCATTACCCAACGCCTGCGGCGACTTTCCAGAGACGAGGTAGCTTGACGCCTGATTGGCCAAGAGTGCGATGCCGGCGTCTAAGAGCGAACAGTCAATGGTGGCTCCTTGGCCGACCTGCGACCGACGCAGCAGTGCCGCGGTAATTGCATTGCAGGCATAGAGCCCGGTAAACAAATCGATCACCGCGACGCCCACCTTTTGTGGCTCGCGGCCCGGCTCTCCGGTGATCTGCATGAGGCCTGTGAACCCCTGGAGTGCGAAGTCGTAGCCAGCCTGACTCGCCATAGGTCCATTCTGACCAAATCCGCTGATCGAGCAGTAGACCAGCCCCGGATTGGCGGTGCGAAGTGACTCGGCATCGAGGCCATAGCTGCGCAGGCTGCCGACCTTAAAGTTTTCGATCACCACATCGGCCCGCTGGGCGAGCGCCTTGATCTGGGCCAGGTGGTCGGGGTCGTTAAAGTCGGCGGTAATCGAATGCTTGCCGCGGTTGGTGCAGGTGTAGTAACTGGCAATCTCGGGGGTGTACCAGGGCGGGCCCCAGTGGCGGGTGTCGTCCCCCGCGCCGGCGCGCTCAATCTTGAGAACCGTGGCCCCGAGGTCGGCCAACAACTGGCTGCACCAGGGGCCCGCCAAGACGCGAGAGAGGTCGAGCACTCGAATACCTAAGAGCAGGTCAGCCTGCCCTTGGCGAATCTCCTGCTGGTGACCGACCACTTAGAAGAAGGCCTGAATACCCGTCTGCGCCCGACCGAGAATCAGGGCATGGATGTCGTGGGTGCCTTCATAGGTGTTGACAACCTCGAGGTTCACCATATGGCGCATCACCCCATACTCGTCGGTGATGCCGTTGCCGCCGAGCATGTCGCGTGCGGTTCGTGCAATGTCCAGGGCTTTTCCACAGTTGTTGCGCTTGAGAATCGAGGTGGCCTCTACGGAGGCCGTACCTTCTTCTTTCATGCGGCCTAATCGCAGTGCAGCCTGATAACCCAGGGTAATTTCGGTCTGCATGTCGGCGAGCTTTTTCTGAATGAGCTGATTGGCTGCAAGCGGCCGGCCGAACTGCTGCCGGTCCATTACGTACTGCCGTGCGGTGTGCCAGCAGAACTCGGCCGCCCCAAGCGCTCCCCAGGCAATACCAAACCGTGCGGAGTTAAGACACGTGAAAGGACCCTTCAGACCACGAATATCGGGGAAGGCATTCTCTTCTGGAACGAAGACCTGGTCCATGACAATCTCGCCCGTAATCGAGGCGCGAAGGCCAATCTTTCCGTGGATGACGGGGGCCGAAAGGCCTTTCATGCCTTTTTCGAGCACGAACCCGCGAATCTCGCCGGCATCGTCTTTGGCCCAGACCACGAAGACATCGGCAATCGGGCTATTGGAAATCCAGGTCTTTGCCCCCGAGACGCTATAACCGCCGTCGACCTTCTTGGCGCGGGTCGTCATGCCGGCGGGGTCAGAGCCGTGGTTGGGCTCGGTGAGTCCGAAGCAGCCAATGAGGGTGCCCTTGGCCAGCCCAGGAAGAAACTTCTGCCGCGTGGATTCGTTGCCAAAGGTGTAGATCGGGAGCATCACGAGCGAGCTCTGCACGCTAAACATGCTGCGATAGCCGCTGTCGACCCGCTCGACCTCCGCTGCGATGAGTCCGTAGGCAACCTCACCTACCCCAGCGCCGCCATACTCCGTGGGGATGGTGGGCCCGAGAAATCCCAGGCTACCCATCTCGGGGAAGATGTCGGGTTCGACCTTCTCGTGCCGAAAGGCCGAGAGGATTCGCGGCGAGAGCTTGTCTTGGCAATATTCCCGCGCCGCCTGCCGAACCATGCGCTCTTCGTCGGTGAGTTGCGCCGACAAGAGCAAGGGGTCTTCCCACATAAACTTGGTCTGCGGTTTGAGCATGGTGTTGCTCCTTCCTGGTCTGGTTTGTGTCGCGTGCTGAATGCTTGACAGACTATATGAATCGCTCCGGCCTGGACACTAGGGCTTTATCACACTGGCAATGGCCTGAGAGACGCGTGGCAGGTTTTTGTTGTTGAGGGCGGCGATACAAATCCGGCCGGTACCCACCGCATAGATGCCGTGCTCGTCGCGCAGCCGATCGACCTGCTTTTCGGTGAGGCCGGAGTAGCTAAACATGCCTTTCTGACGGGTGACAAAGGACATATCCTGGGCCACGCCAAGATCTTTGAGCCCCTGCACCAACCCCTCGCGCATCGCGCGGATACGGTTGCGCATGGCGGCGAGCTCTTCTTCCCAGAGGGCTTTGAGTGCGGGCGTACTCAGCACCATGGTGACCAAGGCACCCCCGTGGGTCGGCGGGTTGGAATAGTTGGTGCGGATGACCCGCTTGACCTGGCTCAGCAGCCGTTTGGTCTCGTCGGCGCTACCGGTGACGATCGATAGGGCCCCCACCCGCTCGCCGTAGAGCGAAAAGGATTTGGAAAAAGAGCTTGAGACAAAGAAGTTCAGGCCCGCATCGGCAAACTTGCGCAGCGCAACGGCATCTTCGAAGAGCCCTTGGCCGAAACCCTGGTAGGCCATGTCTAGGAAGGGCACAAGGCTCCCTGAGGCACAGGCTGCCACCACCTCGTCCCACTGGTGGTCTGACAAATCGGCCCCGGTGGGGTTGTGGCAGCAGGCATGCAGCACCACGATCGATCGGGCGGGCAGGGCCCTGAGGCTCGCCATCATGCCGGCAAAGTCCACGCCCCGGGTGGTGGGGTCGTAGTATTTGTAGTTGTGCACCGCAAACCCCGCCGTTTCGAAGAGGGCCCGGTGGTTTTCCCAGCTGGGGTCACTAATGGCCACAGCCGACTGGGGCAGCAGCTGTTTGAGGTAGTCCGCGCCCACCTTAAGCGCCCCGGTGCCGCCGAGCGCCTCAATCGTCACGACTCTGTCCTGGGCGAGCAGCGGGTGGCCTGCCCCGAAGATCATCTGCTGCACCGCCTTGTTGTAAGCGGCCGCGCCTTCTATAGGCTGATAGCCCCGCGCGGGGGACTGGGCTGTTCTTTCTTCTTCGGCCTGCTTTATGCAGTTAAGTAGCGGCAATTTGCCATTTTCGTCGTAGTAGACGCCGACCCCCAGGTTGACCTTATCGGCCCGGGTATCGGCGGCAAAGGCCTCGTTCAGGCCAAGAATGGGGTCGCGGGGGGCCAGACTAACCTGGGCGAAAAGGGAGGGATGCGGGGCGTTCATAGGTGGGTTAAGCCCTAAAGTCAAGAGGTTGGGGTGAAAAAAAGAATTGGAAATTTGGCCTAGGCCTCGCCACAATATGCGGTTGATTCCTATTAGCGCTCTTTGAAACACACATTGCCACTTTAGCATGTCTGCTCAGTCACTTAGCCCATTTCAACTGGCCAGTCCGTTCCCGCCTGCTGGCGATCAGCCGGCGGCGATTTCGGCATTGGTGCAGGGGGTCGAAGACGGCCTTTCGTTCCAGACCCTTCTGGGCGTCACGGGCTCGGGCAAGACCTACACCATGGCCAATGTCATCGCGCAGCTCGGGCGCCCCGCTTTGGTGCTCGCCCCCAATAAGACCCTGGCGGCCCAGCTCTACGCCGAGATGCGTGATTTCTTTCCCCGTAATGCGGTGGAGTATTTCGTCTCGTATTACGACTATTACCAGCCCGAGGCTTATGTACCGCAGAGAGATCTCTTTATTGAGAAAGATTCTGCGATTAATGAACACATCGAGCAGATGCGGCTGTCGGCCACCAAATCGCTCTTGGAGCGCCGAGACACCATTATCGTGGCCACGGTGTCCTGTATTTACGGTATCGGTAACCCCTCCGATTACCACGCCATGGTCTTGGCGGTGCGCACCGGAGACAAGATGAACCAGCGCGAGCTCATCGCCCAGCTGGTGCGGATGCAGTATCGCCGTAATGACACTGAGTTCGGTCGGGGCGTCTTTCGGGTACGTGGCGACACCATCGACATCTTTCCGTCGGAGCATGCGGAACTCGCATTGCGGGTGGAACTCTTCGACGACGAGATCGAGTCGCTGCACCTCTTTGATCCGCTCACCGGGCGTATTCGCCAGAAGATTTCGCGGTTTGTGGTCTACCCCTCGTCCCACTATGTCACGCCGCGTGAGGTGGTCCTGCGTGCCATTGACACGATTAAGGCGGAGCTCCATGAACGGGTGAAGTTTTTTGTCTCTGAGGGCAAGCTGGTGGAGGCGCAGCGGCTAGAGCAGCGCACCCGGTTCGACTTGGAAATGCTCGGCGAACTGGGTTTTTGCAAGGGCATTGAAAACTACTCGCGCCATCTTTCGGGCGCGGCGGTCGGTGAGCCGCCTCCCACGTTGATCGATTATCTGCCCAGCGATGCCTTGATTTTTCTCGACGAGAGCCATGTCATGGTGGGGCAACTCGGGGGCATGTACCGGGGTGACCGGTCGAGAAAAGAAACCCTGGTGGAGTATGGGTTCCGGCTGCCCTCGGCTCTAGACAATCGTCCTCTGCGGTTTGATGAGTTTGAGCCCAAGCTGCGTCAGGCCATCTTTGTTTCCGCTACGCCTGCCGCCTATGAGCTGGAGAAGTCACAGGGGGCGGTTGTCGAGCAGCTGGTACGGCCCACCGGCCTTACCGACCCTGATATCGAGGTGCGCCCGGCGCGGGCCCAGGTGGACGATTTGTTGTCTGAAATTCGGCTGCGTGCTGGGGCCTCAGAGCGTGTGCTCGTAACGACGCTCACCAAAAAAATGGCGGAGCAGCTCACCGACTATCTGTCGGAGAACGGCGTACGGGTGCGCTATCTGCATTCTGATATCGATACCGTCGAGCGGGTCGAGATTCTGCGCGACCTACGTCTTGGAAGTTTCGATGTGCTTGTGGGCATCAACCTGCTGCGCGAGGGGCTGGATCTGCCCGAGGTTTCGCTAGTCGCTATTTTGGATGCAGATAAAGAGGGCTTTCTGCGCTCTGAACGCAGCCTGATCCAGACCATTGGCCGTGCCGCGCGGCATCTCAATGGCAAGGCGATTTTGTATGCCGATCAGATCACCGAGTCGATGCGTCGCGCGATTGACGAGACGGATCGTCGTCGGGCACGACAGAAAGTCTTTAATGCTGCCCATGGTATCGAGCCGCGCTCTGTCGCCAAAGATATTCGCGAGCTCATCGATGGTGCGGTCTCGAACAAAGAACAACAGCGCAGGCAGGCCGATGCCGCCTCTGTGGCCTCGGTGTCGGGCGTACCGGTGGAGGCCCTGTCTGAGAAGGCCCTAGCCAAAGAGATCTCTCGCCTTGAGAAGGCCATGCTCGAACACGCCCGTAATCTTGAATTCGAGAAGGCCGCAGCCGCCCGTGATGCCCTGTCTCGCCTGAAGGCCCAGGCCTTTGGCGCCGGGCGGTTAGAAGACCAGGTTCTTGAAGTGTCGTTGTCTCCCCGTGTGCAAGGGCCACAGGCCCGCGCTGCATAACCCTTGAACGTTTGTATAAAGGAACTTTTTAAAATGAGCCGTACCCAGAATAAGAAAATCGACTCTCCTCCTATCAAGCCTCTGAAGCCCGTCGGCGTGAAGACGCGGGTCTTGTTTGTCTGCATGGGCAATATCTGTCGCTCGCCCATGGCAAAGGGGGTCTTCGATTCGATGGTCAAGGCCGCCGGCCTGACTGATCTGGTGCTGGCAGACTCCGCAGGTACCCACGGATTTCATGCCGGGGAAGCCGCCGATCCGCGCGCGATTGCCGCTGCGCAGAAGCGGGGCTACGACCTCACCGAACATGTGGCCCGCAAGATTGAGCTCTCCGACTTCAGCGAGTACGACTACATCCTCGCGATGGACTGGGACAACCTCGCCCTGATGCAACGCACCTCACCCCGAGGTCTGCAGCATAAGCTGCAGCTGCTGATGCGTTTTGCGACCGAGTTTGAGGCGGCCACCATCAGCGACCCCTATCACGGGGGTGCTCAGGGGTTTGAGCAGGCGCTCGACTACATCGAAGACGCCTGCAACGGCCTGATGGAGGTGGTGCGTCGTCGGGCGAGCATGGTCGCTGCAGCTTAAGTCCCTAGAAAATAAGGGAGTGGCCCAAATTACTTGAGTGTTTCGCTCAACTTCTGTAGACTACCCAGTAAATTAGTCGGAATTAGACGACAGGGAGCCCGGTCCCGCCGCAGTGTGCGGCGGGCGTTCAGGCAATAGTAAACAGGAGCGTATGTATGCGGCTTACCACCAAAGGGCGGTTTGCAGTGACGGCGATGATTGACCTTGGTCTCCGGCAAGAAAAAGGGCCGGTTACCTTGTCTGCTATCAGCCAACGCCAGAAAATTTCTCTCTCTTACCTCGAGCAATTGTTTGGGCGCCTGCGCCGGCACGAGCTTGTCGAATCGATGCGGGGTCCCGGGGGCGGATATCGCCTGGCCCGGTCTGGTCGAGACATTACCGTGGCAGACATCATTTACGCGGTTGATGAACCACTCGATGCTACCCAGTGTGGGGGAAAGCAGAACTGCCTAGATGACCAGGTCTGCATGACCCATGAGCTCTGGGCGAGCTTGAATCGGCATATGGTGGATTTTCTCGATTCCGTATCTCTACAAGACCTGGTGGATGAGCAGCGTCAGAAGCACCGATCCGGGGCGGACGCCCCAGTCACCCGGCAGGTGGTCTTTCATGAAGAACGTGAGCGTCGCCCGGTGGTCGCCGATCCTTTAACCAGCGCCGTGGTTAGCCGATAGACGAGAGAGCCCACAAGAATGAATACGCCCATTTATCTCGATTACTCGGCCACGACCCCGGTGGATGAACGGGTCTTGGATGCCATGCTGCCCTATCTGCGCCAGGATTTTGGGAATCCGGCCTCGCGCAGTCACGCCTTTGGTTGGAAGGCAGAAGAGGCTGTGGAGCATGCGCGGTCTCAGGTGGCCCGGTTGGTGGGCTGCGACCCCAAGGAACTTGTCTGGACCTCCGGTGCCACCGAGTCGATTAACCTGGCGCTCAAGGGTGCTGCCCACTTCTACAAAGACAAGGGCCGCCACATCATTACGGTGAAGACCGAGCACAAGGCTACCCTTGATACCTGCCGTGAACTCGAGCGGGAGGGGTTTGAGGTCTCCTATCTTGATGTCTTGCCCAACGGCCTGCTCGACCTGCAGGCTTTTGAGGCAAGCCTTCGGCCCGACACCATTCTTGTCTCCGTGATGTATGTGAACAATGAGATTGGTGTGATTCAGGACATCGCCGCGATTGGTGAACTCTGCCGTGCGCGTGGCATTGTGTTTCATGTTGACAGTGCCCAGGCAACCGGCAAGGTGGTAATCGATTTGCAGGCGCTCAAGGTAGACCTGATGTCTTTTTGTGCCCATAAGACCTATGGCCCCAAAGGCGTGGGCGCCTTGTTTGTACGCAGAAAGCCCCGGGTGCGGCTTGAGCCTCTCATTCATGGCGGTGGCCATGAGCGCGGTATGCGTTCGGGCACGCTTCCTACCCATCAGATCGTGGGTATGGGTACTGCCTTTGAAATCGCCCAGGCCGAAATGGCCACCGAGAACGAGCGGGTTCGCATGCTGCGCGATCGGCTCTGGTCGGGCCTCTCACAGATGGAGGCGGTCTACCTCAATGGCGATCTTGACCACCGCGTGCCCCATAACCTCAATGTGAGTTTCAACTATGTCGAAGGCGAGTCGCTGCTCATGGCAGTGAAAGATATCGCGGTCTCCTCGGGCTCTGCCTGTACCAGCGCGAGTCTCGAGCCTTCGTATGTCTTGCGTGCGTTAGGGCGTAGCGATGAGCTCGCCCATTCGTCGATTCGGTTCTCGGTTGGCCGATTCACCACCGAGGCCGACATCGACTTTGCGGTTGCCCTTCTCAAAGAGAAAGTGGCCAAGCTGCGAGAGATGTCGCCGCTCTGGGAGATGGTGCAAGAGGGGGTCGACCTGAATGAGATTCAGTGGGCGGCGCATTAGGCGTCGCTCTAGGCGTAGCACTAGGTGTCGCATCGAAAATTGGCAGTCTGGCTTTGTTGATTGGTAGAGGAAAGAAACGATGGCATACAGCGAAAAAGTGATCGACCATTACGAGAACCCCCGCAACGTCGGGGCGCTGGATAAGAACGATCCCAGCGTCGGCACGGGCATGGTGGGAGCACCCGCCTGTGGCGATGTGATGAAGCTGCAGATCAAGGTCAATGACCAGGGCATTATTGAAGACGCGCGGTTTAAAACCTATGGCTGTGGGTCGGCCATCGCGTCTTCTTCTTTGGTTACCGAGTGGGTGAAGGGCAAATCACTTGATGAGGCCATGACCATTAAGAACAGCCAGATTGCCTCAGAACTCTCTCTGCCGCCGGTAAAGATTCACTGCTCTATTCTCGCGGAAGATGCCATTAAGGCGGCTATTGAGGATTACAGGAAAAAGCATGTCGATCTCGTTGACTGAAGCGGCCGCCCAGCACGTCACCCGATTTCTGTCCAAGCGCGGTAAGGGCGAGGGTATTCGGCTGGGGGTACGCACCACTGGCTGCTCGGGACTGGCCTATAAGCTTGAGTTTGTCGACCAGGTAGCCTCTGAGGATCTGCGGTTTGAGAGCTGCGGCGTTCAGGTTTTCGTCGACCCGAAGAGTCTTCCTTACATTGATGGTACCGAACTGGACTTTGCCCGCGAAGGTCTCAACGAGGGGTTTAAGTTTAATAACCCCAACGTGAAGAGCGAGTGCGGCTGCGGTGAATCTTTCCAGGTCTGAGCTTGCGCCTGAGGGCCTGCTACACCAAGACTACTTTGCCCTGTTTGGCCTGCCTCTTGGGTTCACGCTTGATCTTGGGGCATTAGAAGCCGGCTGGAAGCGACTTCAGCGGGTGGTACACCCCGACCGGTTTGCGCGTGCCGACGATGCGCAAAAGCGTCTGGCCTTGCAATGGTCAACCCGAATCAACGAGGCCTATGCCGTGCTCAAAGATCCAGTCCAGCGGGCCGCGTACCTTTGTGGTCTCTTTGGTGTGCGCGTCGATGCCCAGTCCAATACCCAGATGCCACAGGAATTTTTAGAGACCCAGATGATGCTGCGTGAAGAGCATGCCGACCTGCAGGATTTGCCGGATACGCCCGCGCGGATGCAGTCCCTCGAGCGGCTTCGGACTCTGTGTGCCGGGCAGATGGCTGATGGGTTTGCGCGACTCGCCAGCCTGCTTGATGGCCTCGCGGGAGACCTGAGTAAGGCGCCTTCGTCTGCGACCATCGCGCGTCTTCAGGCGGCAGCGATGCAGGTGCGCGCCCTCATGTTTGTGAAGAAACTTCAGATGGAGCTTGGCTGATGGCCCTTCTACAGATCGCAGAACCGGGCCAGTCCACGCTGCCACATGAGCGTCGCCACGCGGTGGGTATCGACCTCGGAACCACTCACTCGCTAGTGGCGGCGGTTCGCTCGGGGGTTGCCGAGATTCTTCCCGATAGCCAGGGGCGACGGCTTCTGCCGTCGGTCGTGCACTACAGTGCGTCGGGCCCTGATCTTCTCGGGGAGGAGGCCTTCGCCCTGGCTGGCGACGACCCGCAGAACACGATTGTCTCTGTAAAGCGACTCATGGGGCGCGGCCTCGCAGACGCGCAACGGCTGAAGGTGCCCTTTGCGCTTGATGCCCAGACAGAAGGCATGGTGCGGCTTCGCACCGCGGCGGGTCTCGTGTCGCCCGTGGAAGTGTCTGCAGAGATTCTGCGTCGGCTGCGCCTGCAGGCCGAAGAGACGCTGGGCGACAGTCTGGTGGGCGCGGTGATTACCGTGCCTGCCTATTTCGATGACGCCCAGCGGCAGGCCACTAAAGATGCAGCCCAGCTTGCGGGTCTCGCTGTATTGCGTCTTATCAACGAGCCTACCGCCGCTGCCTTGGCCTACGGGTTAGAGTCAGGGGCGGAAGGGGTCTATGCGGTCTACGATCTCGGGGGCGGTACCTTCGATATTTCTATTCTTCGTCTCACCCGCGGTGTCTTTGAGGTGGTCTCTACCGGTGGCGATCCGGAGCTTGGGGGCGATGACTTCGATGCGGCCTTAGCAGATTATTGGCTTGGCCAGTGGGGCCTAAGTCACGCAGCCTTACCCGCTCCGCAGTGGCAGAGCCTCCTGCGTCTGGCCCGTCAGGTCAAGGAGGCGCTGTCCGCCTGTCCCACCGACGAGACGCAGGTGGAGGCCCATTGGGTCTATCCCGACACCCCCACCCGGGCGGTTTCCATGAACCGAGCGGTCTTTGTGCGTCTCTCGCAGGGGCTGGTCGACCGTACCTTAGAGGCCTGCAGGATGGCCTTGGCCGATGCAGGTCTCTCGTCTCGCGATATGCAGGGGGTGGTCCTCGTGGGCGGGTCGACCCGCCTGCGTAACGTACAGCAGGCCGTCGAGGCCTTTTTTGGCCAGTCGCCGAAGGCCAATATCAATCCCGATGAGGTTGTGGCTATTGGGGCCGCGTTACAGGCCAACCTGCTTGCGGGTAACCGGGCAGAGGGCGATGACTGGCTGCTACTCGATGTGTTGCCCTTGAGTCTGGGCCTCGAGACGATGGGCGGATTGGTGGAGCGCATTATTCCGCGTAACAGCCCGATTCCGGTGGCTCGGGCCCAGGACTTCACCACCTTCCAAGACGGACAGACGGGGCTCTCCATTCATGTGGTGCAGGGCGAACGCGAGATGGTGGCCCAATGCCGGTCACTGGCGAAGTTTGACCTGCGGGGTATTCCGCCTATGGCTGCTGGTGCGGCCCGCATTCGGGTGAGCTTTCAGGTGGATGCCGATGGGCTCTTGTCCGTCACGGCCCAGGAACAGTCCGCGGGTGTCACCGCCTCGATTGTGGTGCGGCCGTCTTATGGCCTTACTGACGGGGAAGTGGCCCAGATGCTGCAAGATGCTTTTGCCTCGGCCGAGGAAGACAAAGACGCCCGTGCGTTGGCCGAAGCCCAGGTGGATGCAGAGCAGATGCTGCGCGCAGTGACCGGGGCCCTAGAGGCCGATGGAGACCTGCTGGAGGCGTCAGATCGCCAGGCCCTGTCTTCGGCGGTCGATACCTGCCGACGCCTCTGCGGCAGTGCCGATCTCGCAGGAATCCGGGCCGCGGTCAAGGAACTGAATCAACTGTCGGAGCCCTTTGCCGCGTTGCGTATGAACCGTGCGATTTCGCAGGCGCTTTCAGGGCAGTCGGTGCACGACTTAGGCGCGAGAGGCTGATGCCAAAAATTCGCGTCCTGCCACACGGGGAAATCTGCCCATCGGGCACTGAATTTCAGGTACCCGAGGGCAGTAATCTCTGTCGCAGCCTTCTGGATCACGGGGTCGATATTGAGCATGCCTGCGAGATGTCGCGGGCCTGCACGACCTGTCATGTGGTGATTCGCCAGGGCTTCGCCTCACTCACGCCTTCTGAGGAAGAAGAAGATGACCTGCTGGACCGGGCCTGGGGCCTTACGCCGCAGTCGCGGCTCAGTTGTCAGGTGGCTGTGGGCGGGCAAGATCTCGAGGTAGAGCTACCCCGGTACACCATCAATCACGCCCGAGAGCATTAGCGGCGGGGCGCCTATACGCGCCCGCCTGCTGCCGCTGGCATCGTTAGTCCTCGCGCCTGAGGGCCGGGAAGAGAATCACATCACGAATACTGGGGCTGTCCGTGAGTAGCATGATCAGTCGATCAATACCAATGCCGCAGCCCCCTGCCGGTGGCATGCCATATTCCAGGGCCCGTATGTAGTCCGCATCGAAATACATGGCCTCTTCGTCGCCCGCCTCTTTGGCTGCCACCTGGGCATGGAACCGGGCCGCCTGATCTTCGGGGTCGTTGAGCTCCGAAAATCCGTTGGCGATTTCGCGGCCAGTAATGAAGAGCTCAAACCGTTCGGTGATTTCGGGTCGCGTGTCTGAGGCGCGGGCAAGAGGAGAGACCTCGACCGGGTAGTCGATGATGAAGGTGGGGTTCCAGAGCTGCGACTCGGCGACTTCTTCGAATAAGGCCAGCTGCAGCGCGCCGAGCCGGGCATGGGCAAGGGGGGGCTTGTCGACAGCCACATGTTTTGATCGCAGAATCGCGCGCAGTCTGTCGGCAGACAAGAGATCATCTGTGCTGATCTCGGGGGCATAGCGACCAATGGCCTGCACGATCGTGAGGCGTTCAAAGGGCGCCTCGAGGTCGACCGCGCGTGACTGGTAATGCACCACCGCCGAACCCGTGGCCGCCCGGGCGACCTGCCGCAGAACCTCTTCGGTGAACTGCATCATCCACTGATAGTCGGTGTAGGCGGCGTAGAACTCCATCATGGTGAACTCGGGGTTGTGCCGTGGGCTCAACCCCTCGTTGCGAAAATTGCGGTTGACCTCAAAGACCCGATCAAAGCCACCTACGAGAAGCCGCTTGAGATAGAGCTCGGGCGCAATCCGCAGGGTCATGTCCTGGTGCAGGGCGTTGTGATGGGTGACAAAGGGCTTGGCGGCGGCCCCTCCGGGAATCGGATGCAGCATAGGGGTTTCGACTTCCAAAAACCCATGTTCGGTCATGAACTGGCGCAGGGCCGCAAGGACGGTCGACCGGGTCAGAAAGACGTTACGGCTCTCGGCATTGACGATCAGATCGACATACCGCTGGCGGTACCTTGTCTCGGTATCGTGAAGTCCGTGAAACTTATCGGGCAGGGGACGCAGCGATTTGGTCACCAGTTGCACGGACCGGCAGCGCACCGACAGCTCGCCCTTCATGGTTTTAAACAGAATCCCGTCGGCCGCGATGATGTCGCCGAGATCAAAGTGCTTGGCGCGCCCGTGGGCTTCGGTGCCTATGGTCTCATCGTTCATGTAGAGCTGAATGCGGCCAGTGGTGTCTTGAATCGTGAAGAAACTCGCCTTTCCTTGCACCCGCTTGAGCATAATGCGGCCGGCTAGGGATACCGCAATGGGCCGCGCTTCGAGTTCTTCGCGGGTCTGGGTCTCGTGGGCCTGATGCAGCGCCTGCGCCTGATGGCTGGGCCGAATCTGGTTGGGGAACGCCACCGCGTCTTGTGTGCGCAGTGCGGCGAGCTTCGCCCGACGCTCGGCAATGATCTGGTTTTCGTCGACGATGGCTGCTGCATGATCGGGTGCAGCGGAGGCCTTGGGATCGTGGGGTTCCGTCATAGTGGCTTATTGGTCTGGGGCTGTTGTTCTGAGGTTGTTATTGGTCATTTGGGTTCGGCAGGTCTCTGGCTACAGCCCCTGCTTGAGGCTTGCCTCAATAAAGGGATCGAGGTCGCCATCGAGTACCTTCTGGGTGTTGGAGATTTCTACGGAGGTACGCAGATCTTTAATGCGTGACTGGTCGAGCACATAGCTGCGTATCTGATGCCCCCAGCCGACGTCGGTCTTGCTGTCTTCGAGTTTCTGCTGTTCGGCCATGCGCTTGCGCATCTCATGCTCATAGAGTCGCGACTTCAGCATCTGCCAGGCCTCATCGCGATTACGGTGTTGCGATCGGTCGTTCTGACACTGCACGACGATGCCGGTGGGAATATGGGTGAGTCGCACGGCCGAGTCGGTCTTGTTAATGTGTTGGCCGCCAGCTCCCGAGGCCCGATAGGTGTCGACGCGGACATCGGCTGGGTTGATCTCGATCTCAAAACTCTCATCCACTTCGGGGTAGACAAAGATCGAAGCAAACGAGGTGTGGCGTCCGCCACTGGAGTCAAAAGGCGATTTGCGCACCAGCCGGTGGACACCGGTTTCCGTGCGTAGGTGGCCAAAGGCATAGTCACCACTGAGCTTGATCGTGGCTGATTTAATACCGGCGACGTCCCCTTCAGATTCTTCCAGGAGTTCTGCCTTAAAGCCTTTGCGTTCGGCATAGCGAAGATACTGGCGCAGTAGCATCGATGCCCAGTCGCAGGCCTCGGTTCCGCCCGCGCCGGCCTGAATATCGAGAAAGCAGTTCAAGGGGTCTGCCGGGTTGGAGAACATCCGGCGAAACTCTAGTCCGCTCACCTTGTCTTCAATACTTCGGGCCTCTTCCTCCAGCGATTCGATCGCGGAGATCTCCCTTTCCTCGCGGGCCATCGCGAAGAGCTCTTCGCCGTCTTCAATCGCCTGTGAGAGGCTCGCAAGACCCACCACAATGTCTTCGAGCGACTTGCGCTCTTTGCCGATCTCCTGGGCGCGCTTGGGATCGTTCCAGAGCGCGGGGTCTTCGGTTAATGCAACAACTTCTTCAAGACGTTGGGCCTTCGTATCGACGTCAAAGATACCCCCGAAGGGCATCGACCCGCGATTTCAGGTCGTCGAACTGGGCGGCAAGGGCGTTGAGGCGTTCAGAATCCATAGTCGTCACATCAGATAAACAACTAGTGTAGCGGGTTGGCGGGCTCCGCCGCCTGAATGCGCAGCTGCAACGACGACAGGCCCATGTAGCTATTGACCTCGAGCTGATAGGCCAGCACGACCTCGGTGGGCAGCAGGGCCGGCCCGTCGAACCAGATGCCCGCGAGGCGTCGGCGCGGATCGTCGGCGAGGAGCAGATCGAGTTTTAGGTGGCGGTCTTTGAGTCGTTGCTGCTGCCGCACCAAAAACCGATTCTGAAAGACCGGTACGGCGAAACCCTGTCCCCAGACCTGTTGGCTGAGTGTCTGCGCAGTCTCGAGGCTGATATCGGCTGGGTCGAGTGGGCCGTCAGTGAGAAGGATAGGGGAGAGCAGGGAGGGTTCGACCAGCTCATCGGCAACGCGGTGTAGCAGCGTGGTGAACTCGGCGAGTCGGCTGTGGGGAAGGCTCAATCCGGCCGCCATCGCATGGCCCCCGAAGGCAGTCATGAGGCCTGGTGCCAGGCTATCGACCCGGGCCAGCAGGTCGCGCAGGTGCACCCCAGCTACGGATCGTCCGGATCCCTTGAGCAGTTCCGCACCGGGCTCCGCAGGGGCAAAGGCCAGGGTGGGCCGATGGATCTGGTCTTTGATGCGTCCGGCAATGAGACCGACCACGCCCTGATGCCAGCTGGGGTCGAACAAGACCAGGGCCTTCTGGGTGGGCTGGCCGTGGCCCCTGTTGTCTGAAGCGGCGACCAGGTCTGCCGCCTGTTGGCTGGCGGCCTCTGACTGCGTCTGCTGCAGATCGCGGCGTGTCTGGTTGAGCGTGTGGAGTTCGGTGGCCAGGGCCCGCGCCTCTGCGGGGTCGTCGGTGGTGAGGCAGCGAATGCCGATACGCATGTCCGCGAGGCGGCCGGCAGCATTGAGTCGTGGGCCGATAAAAAAGCCTAGGTCGTGGGCGGTGGCCTCGCCATGGGAGCGGCCGGCAGCCTCAAAAAGTGCCAAGAGTCCTGCCGGGGCAAGCCCCCGCTGAATGCGGACGAGCCCTTGCTGCACGAGTCTGCGGTTGTTGTCGTCAAGGCGCACCAGGTCGGCCACGGTGCCGAGGGCCACGAGGCCCAACAGGTCGTCAATGCGGGCGAGTTCCTGTCCTTTGTGCAGGGGACTTTCTTGGGCAAGCCAGGCCCGTATGGCCACCACCAGATAGAAGGCTACACCCACGCCCGCCAGGTGTTTGCTGGCAAAGCCACAGTCTGCAAGCTGCGGATTAATGATCAAGGCCTCGGGCAGAAGGGGGCCCGGCGGGTGGTGGTCGGTGATCAGCACCTGTATTCCGAGGTCTTGGGCCGCCCTGACACCCGCAATGCTGGAGATGCCGTTGTCCACCGTAATGATCCAGTCGGGAAGGGCGCCTGCCTGTGCAATGGCTAACTCGGCGACCAGACCGGAGGTCAGCCCGTAGCCAAACCGGAATCGATCCGGCACAAGAAAGGAGACCGTGGCGCCTAGTCGCTGCAGGCCGCGCACCATCACGGCCGAGGCGGTGGCGCCATCGGCGTCATAGTCCCCCACGATCAGTAGTCTCTGGCCAGCCAGAATCGCCTGCCCGATCTCGCGGGCGGCGACTTCCATATTGCGCATGCCCCGTGCAGGAAGCAGACGATGCAGAGCAGGATCGAGTGCCGAGGCATCGTCGACGCCACGACGTGCGAGGCAGTCTGCGAGCACCGGGTGCAGTCCTGCGGAGATCAGTCGATCCCGTGCCACCGGCTGCGCGGGTCGTTCTTTGAGACGCGGCGATGCCGAGGCCGGAGTCATATCTCTGCCTCTGTGTCTGACTTAGTGACCAGGGAGAGCCAACTG